>JABMRZ010000275.1 GCA_013202315.1 Candidatus Tariuqbacter arcticus
ATGTAGTCATTACCGCAATCGAAGCGCGTCGAGAATCGATACCGGACAAGCCGGAATGACATTTAATGGGACCGACAATTTGATTTTGCTGAGCTAAATACATAACAGAAATATTTATTATTGGTCAAGCAGATGATTTCTCTGACGAAAATCAATGGTCAAGCGATAATGGTCAACTCCGATTTGATAGAATCGTTGACTCAAAGTCCTGACACCATCATCCACTTCACCAATGGCAAGCACTTAATGGTTCAGGAAACCCCTGAAGAGATCAAGGAGAAAGTAATCGAATTTCGTCGGGAGATTATCAATTGGCCTGAAGGCGAAAGTGAATAACAAGATGAATTAATCAGACTGAATTTCTTATGGACATAGCGACTTTAGTTGGCATTGTTTTGGGATTGATGTTAATCATCATCTCAATATTTATCGGCGGAGATTTGGGTGGATTCCTTAATCTCCCTTCGATGATGATTGTATTTGGGGGGACATTTGCCGCCACTTTGGTAAATTTCCCGCTTTCGACTGTCACCGATGTATTCAGGATAGTGAAGAATGCTTTTCTTCACAAGACGGAATCGGCGACGGAGGTAATCGATTCTTTAGTCGGGCTGGCGGAGAGGGCTCGGCGGGAAGGGATATTGGCGATTGAAAAGCAGATATATGAGATTGACGATCCGTTTATGCGGGAGGGTATTCAGTTGGCGGTGGACGGTTCGGAGCCAGAGGTTATTCGCAGTATAATGGAAAATGAATTGACCAACCTTGAAGGTCGGCACAAGACCGGTCAGTCGGTGCTGCATGCGATGGGGACATTTGCACCGGCGTTCGGGATGATAGGGACCCTGATCGGATTGATTAATATGCTGAGGGTATTGGAGGATCCTACCCAAATCGGGATTGGTATGGCAATAGCGTTGGTGACGACATTTTACGGGGCGCTGATGGCGAATTTGGTGTTTTTACCTTTGGAAGGGAAATTGAAGAATCGGACTCAGGATGAGGTTCTGAAGCGTGAGATGGTGATAGAAGGGATTTTGTCCATTCAATCTGGGGACAACCCCAGGATTGTCAGGGGGAAACTGCTGACTTTTGTCGCACCCAAAGACAGGAAGACGGAAGAACGGAGGTTATAAATGAACAACGGCAGACGAAAGAAGAAGGAGGAAGAGCCGGAAAGGGGCACGCCGGGGTGGATGGTGACCTACGGTGATATGATGACTCTGCTCTTGACATTTTTCATACTCATCGTTTCATTTTCTTCCATTCAAAAGATTGACTTTGACAAGGCGATGGGTTCATTAAGAGCGGCGTTGGGATTAATGCCTCACAAGGGAGGAATAAAGAGAACGATGCATTATATAAGCAAGTCAAAAGGTGAGGCCGGGATGGAGGAGATGCTTGAACAAGTAATAGAACTCAAGAAAGAGATTGCTAAAGTAGAATTGCAGAAGGAAATCAAGGTGACATTGACGGATAAAGGGGCGCATATTGTCATTTCCGACCCGTTGCTTTTCGATTTGGGAAGCGACAAGTTGAAAGGAGGAGTTATCCCAGCGCTGGATGTTGTGGCGAATTTAATTAAGAAGAGCTCGAATACAGAGATCATCGTCGAAGGACATACGGACAATTGGCCGATTAATAATGAGCGTTTTCCCTCGAATTGGGAACTATCAGCCGCTCGCGCTTTGGCGGTGGTGAAATATTTCGCTTTCAGGCGGGGGATAGACCCGGCTCGGTTTGCGGGGACGGGGTATGGAGAATATCGCCCGATCAAGCCCAATGACACGCCGGAACATCGGGCGATGAATCGCCGTGTGGAGATATATGTGAACATAAAAAGTGATTACACAACGATGACTCCTGAAGGTATTCAGAGTGAGGCGCTGTGATGATTTATATTCAGTTGTCTGAAGCCGGCAGGCGGTTGCCGAAAATCAAATTATTGGTAGGATGGCTCTGATTTTAATCAATATTAAATAGTTAATAATCCAATTTAAATAGAGTATTTAATTCAATAATATTAGTGATTTATCATGGCTATAGATGTTGTAGCGGGTGCGCCTGAGGATTCAACTATAATGGATGAAGCGGGCGCTAAGAAGTCCCCATTCAAGAAGGTAATTATCATCGTTCCGGTTGTATTGTTACTGTTGGCGGTGGAGATTACGGGGGCTTATTATACGATAAGCTGGTTTTTCTTCTCTAATATGCCGAGTCAGGAGGAATCTGCGGTGGTTTCTGATACGAGCCAAGCGATAGTCTCTGTGAATCAGGAAAAATTAGAGAAGGGTCAAGGTGAACTGTTTGAATTTGCGGACATAATAGTGAATCCGGCGGGAACCGCTGGCAGGCGGTATTTGGTAGTTTCGATGACCTTTGAGACTTCAAACAAGAAGGTTTTAGTTGAACTGGCGGAGAAGGGACCGATTTTACGCGATGCCTTGATAACTTTCTTAGCCTCGAAAACTTTCGACTATGTGGCTGATGTAGCCAATTTAGAGAATCTTCGCTCTGAAATGTTGAATATCCTCAATCAGTATTTACAGAAGGGTAGGGTTGTGCGCATATATTTCACGGGTTATATTTTACAATAGGGACTGTTGTAGTGATTTTGAAGTTATTTTAATCGGCGAGTTTGAATTTTCAGGAATAATCGGTTATTATTCAGAATAAATACTTTAAAACATCATAGGTGAGAAATTGAGCAAGATATTATCCCAGGATGAAATAGATGCGCTTCTCGATAATGTATCGAAAACCCAGTCGTTCGAGCAGATTGAGAAGGCGCGCGAGCGTTCGGTGCATCTATATGATTTCAAGCATCCGGATCGAGTTTCAAAAGATCAGCTTCGGACCTTGCGAACAATACATGACGGTTTTGCCAGAACATTCAGCACCCATCTTTCCACAATATTGCGCACGATGGTGGATATAAATCTGCTATCGATAGATCAGGTGGCGTATTCCGAGTATATGATGGCGTTGTCGGAGCCGTCGTGTATTTACATTATGAATTCGAAGACTTTAGATGGGCGGGCGATTTTAGAGGTGAATCCTCAGTTGTCGTTATTGATAGTGGACAGGTTATTGGGGGGTACAGGCAGGTCGCTGACCAGCGAATTACGGGAAATCACTCTAATCGAACAGAATATAATACGAAAGATAATAGACCGTGCGATGGAGATACTCAATGAAGTGTGGCATAATATAGTGCCGGTTGATTTTGAATACGATAGTTATGAAGCGAATCCGCAATTTGTTCAGATAGCGCCTGCCAGCGAGGTGGCGGTCATCATATTTTTCGAGATCTTAGTTCGCGACCTCACTTATCCATTGAATATTTGTTTCCCATATTTTGTTTTGGAACCGATTATGCAGAAACTGACGGTTCAAAGCTGGCTGGCTCAGATTCAACGGAAGGCGCCGGAGGACGCATCAGTAGTAATAAAAGATAAATTAACTTATACCAAAGTTCCCCTTATAGTTAGATTGGGGCAGAAGAAAATCACCTTGCGGGAGTTGATTCATATGAGGGATGGTGATGTCATCGTTTTGGATACGAAAATGAAGGATGATTTGAGTATTACAGTGAAGGAACGAATCAAATTTGTGGGCAGGGCGGGGAATCTTGGGAAAAAGAAAGCGGTTAAGATTATTCAGTCTATTACAACAGAGGAGGAAAAGCTTTATGAATGATTTCATCACTCCGGAACAAGAGCTCGAATTTATGAAAGCTGAGGAGCTGTTTAAAGAGGGCATGGAGACGGTTTTTCAGACCAGTATTAATCCGGAAATAGCGCTGGAAATGGGGAATCTTGTTCCATTCGACTCTAAGATTATTTCGGAGTCGTTTTCGGAGGGATTAGTGTTGATTCAGGTTCCTCATAAGGAACAGGGATTCGGTAGCGAGTCGATTTTATTTTCCGCCGGGACTGTGGCTAAGATATCCGATTTGATGGTTATGGGCGACGGGGAAGCTGAATTCAATCCCGATGAGCATTTGGATGCGATTCAGGAGATAGTGGATCAAGTGTTTGGGGCTTTTAGCAACACACCGGCTGATTTCATTCAAGGTGATCGCAGCTATAGTTTGGCAAAAGCTGTGCATGGGGATGCTTCGCTGCTTCAAATGGCGGATGAATCTTGGGGGATGGTGGAATTTGTGATGAATTTGGGTGAGGAGCACCGTTATTTTCATATTTTAAGTCCAGAAGCGCTCATGAATTTTTTTCCGAAGACGCCGGAGGACGAGCGAGCGCCAATCAGTGGAGCAAGAGGTATGTCGGTTGAATCGCAGAGAGGTGAAGGCACGGCACCCAGAGCCGCTCAATTTCAGTCATTTGGTCCGGAGTCATCAGCGGGCGTCCAAAGCGCAAGCGAAATTGAGATGTTACTGGATCTAAGTCTATCCATTGTAATTGAATTAGGCCGGACAACGATGTTCATCAAGGATATATTGAGATTGGCGCCGGGGTCAATCATAGAATTGGATAAGCTGTCGGGGGATCCGGTCGATATTTATGTGAACGATAAGAAGTTTGCAGAAGGGGAAGTGGTGGTGATTGACGAGAATTTTGGGGTCCGCATCACCGAACTTATGAAGCCGGAGGACCGGTTGAGGAATTTGACATGAGGATTTTATCGGTTTTCATCTTGAATATGGGGATAGTTTCTTTGGGGATGGCGGCTGCGGCTGCTGATTCAGCGGGGATATCGGGAGTCTATTCGCCGACGATTTCTCCCTTGGTGTATGTCAAGATATTGTTCCTCTTGGGTTTGGTAATAGCTTTAATTTTGGGCGCTGTTTGGGTTATTAAGCGAATATCGCCGCAGTTCAACCGCAGAGCTCAGGGAGGAGCTATTAGAATTATATCCTCCAACTGGTTGGGGCCGAAGAAGGCGTTATTCTTAGTTGAGGTGCTGGACAGAGTAATCTTAGTGGGTATGACGGATAATAATATCAGCGCTATCGCCGAATTCACCGATGGGGAGGAAGTGACGATATTGAAAGGTGGAAAGGAGGATAGGGGAAGCGGTCCGAGTTTTTCTTCGGTGTTTAGATCGTTTTTAAGAGGAGGGACGAAGGGTTGAAGTATAAATATTGGGTTCAATATTATCGTATGGGTGATACTTTAGGCGATTATTGCGCCGACATCGACAAAAAATTGTCGATATTTCTTTGTTCTAATATCAGATAATTATACTTATCATTTGTCACTCGTCACTCGTCATTTGTATCTTAAACCAGTGACCAAAGACCAATGACTAATTACAAATTTAACCTTGTTAATAGTATGAAAACAACATTAAAGCGGGCGGTTGTGTTTTTAGGGATATTAATGGTGGTTGTGTCGATTGCCAGCCCGGTGTGCGCCCAGGTGTTAGTTCCTCGCGTAACGGTGGGAGTGGAAAAGGCTGATAGTCCGGAGGAAGTGGCTGTCACCATTCAGATTTTGATTTTCTTAACGGTTTTGACCTTAGCGCCGGCGATTTTAATCATGATGACATCGTTCACGCGGTTGATAGTTGTGTTCAATTTTATGAAGCAGGCGATGGGGACCGCTCAGGTTCCACCAAGTCAATTATTGATTGGTCTCTCGTTGTTTCTCACCGCTTTTATTATGAGCCCGGTGATTAGTGAGGTGAACAAGACCGCTCTTCAGCCTTATTTAAACCAGGAAATTTCTCAACAGGAGGCGTTGGAGAAGGCTCAGATTCCGGTGAAGGCATTCATGCTTCGACAGACCAGGGAGAAGGATTTGGCTTTGTTCATTTCGCTGTCGAAGATAGAGCGCCCTCAGCGGGCGGAGGATATTCCGCTGCAGGTGTTAGTTCCGGCATTTGTGATTAATGAGTTGAGGGTGGCGTTTCAAATCGGTTTTATCCTTTATTTACCGTTTCTAATCATAGATATGGTAGTGGCTTCGGTTTTACTGGCGATGGGGATGATGATGCTTCCTCCGGTGATGATATCACTGCCTTTCAAGATTATTTTGTTTGTTCT
Source organism: Candidatus Tariuqbacter arcticus (assembly GCA_013202315.1). Lineage (GTDB taxonomy): Bacteria > Electryoneota > Tariuqbacteria > Tariuqbacterales > Tariuqbacteraceae > Tariuqbacter > Tariuqbacter arcticus. The sequence continues at coordinate 6,008 of JABMRZ010000275.1, forward strand.
GGCGGATGGATGGAATTTACTGGTGGGTTCGATGGTGGCGAGTTTCCGTTGAGGGGGATTTAGTTGTTGGTAGTTGGATTGTAAGCGGGCTATTATAGAATTCACACAGATTATATTTTATGCAGCGTTGTTAATCTGAAATATGAAGTGTCGACTATTCAAAGGAGAAGGCTTTTGGACCAGGGATTTGCAATAAACATAATAAACCGGGCGGTATTTGTGGCCTTGATGATTTCCACCCCGATGCTTATGGCGGGTTTGGTGATAGGTTTGATAATCAGTATATTTCAGGCGGTTACGCAGATTAATGAGATGACTTTGACTTTCATTCCCAAGATTTTGGTGACGGTGATAATGCTGATAATTTTTCTGCCCTGGATGACGACGACTTTATTGGATTTCACAGTGTATCTTTTCAGCCTTTTTCCTGAGATAGGGAGGCTGTTGTATTGAGGGATGTTGAATGCAGAATCTCAATATAGGAATTTGTGGAGGCGGTATTATTGAAATTACTATAATTCTCACAAACACCGGTTGATCTTGTTATGAAAGACATCGGACAATTCAAACCGATTTTGGTAATCGACGACGAGCCTGTTATTCGCCAGATGGTGGGATTGATTTTGGAGGAAGAGGGATATGAGATGGTTCCGGCTGAAGACGGCGTCAAGGGATTGGAATTGTTTAAGGAGGTGAAACCTCAAATCGTCATCACCGATATCAGGATGCCTGGTTTAGACGGCACGGAGGTTTTGGCTCGGATCAAGAAAATGAATCCGGAAACAGAAGTCATCGTCATTACGGGTCATGGTGAGATTAATTTAGCTATTAAAGCATTGCAGATGGACGCATCCGATTTCATTCAGAAGCCGTTCGGTTTTGAAGCTTTATCGGTGGCGGTTTGGCGCGCTCATGAAAAGATTAAAGTGCGGGAAACCTTGGCTCAGACTCAGGTTCAGCTTATGCATGCTGAGAAACTTGCGTCATTGGGTCAGTTGGCGGCGGGAGTAGCTCACGAAGTGAATAATCCGATTGGATTCGTCAGCAGTAATCTGGGGACTTTAAAAAAGTATGTTGAAAAGATAAATCGAGTTTTTGAATTGTCGGACAGCATTTTGAAAGGGGCTGATTCGAGTGTATATAAGGAGTACCAGCGCATAAAGCGTGAGCATAAGGCGGATTTCATCTTGAGCGATATAGTTTCAATCGTGGATGAATCGACGGAGGGCGTAGAGCGGGTACGGCTTATTGTCCAGGATTTGAAAGAATTCAGTCATATCGATATCAAGAAACTGACATTGTATAATATCAACGACGGAGTGAACAGCACCTTAAATATAATCAGCAGTGAGATAAAGAACCGGTGTAAGGTGGAAAAATATTTAGGGGATATTCCCTCAATTCTGTGTTACCCTCAGCAGATAAATCAGGTGTTGATGAACTTGCTTTTAAACAGCGCTCAAGCGATTGCGAATGAGGGTGTTATCACCATTCACACATATTCCGAGGATGAGGGGATTGGATTGAAGATATCGGACAGCGGGGTAGGAATTCCGCAGGAGATAATTGATAAGATATTCGACCCATTTTTCACTACCAAGGATATAGGAGAGGGTTCGGGACTTGGTCTTCATATTGTTTATAATATAGTTAATACTCATGGCGGACGGATAGATGTCAAGAGTAAGGCTGGGGAAGGCACCACTTTCACCCTTTTTTTCCCCAAGAAACCACCTAATGTCGAGGATAGTTAGCTGGGGATTGTAAGGTTGATGACGATATTAGTCTAATAATCGTTTATTATAATGGAGCATAGTTGATAAATATGGCTGATTCGGACGAGAGAAAATCTCGGATACTCTTTGTCGATGACGAGCGGAATATTTTATCGTCTCTTAATCGGTTATTTTTCGATGAGGATTATGAGATATTTCTGGCAGGTTCGGGGCAGCAGGGTTTGGAGATATTGCAGGCGCATCAGGTGGAGGTCATCATATCTGACCAGCGGATGCCGGGGATGGTGGGGGTGGATTTTCTCATTCGAGCGCGAGAGCTTCAGCCTGATGCTATACGGATAATTCTCACCGGGTATACTGACATTGATTCGGCGATGCGAGCGATTAATGAAGGGTCGATATACAAGTTTATCACCAAGCCCTGGAATGATGAGGAGCTTAAGCTTGTCGTTCGCCGGGCGGTTGAGTTTTACAAGCTTCAGCGGGCGAATAGCGAGCTATTGGAAATCACTCAGCACCAGAATACGGAATTGGCAGAATTGAATGAAACGCTCAATCAACGGGTAAAGGAGCGGACCAAAGCGGTTTTTCAGAAGAATCAGGAGTTGAAGCAACTCAATGAACAGCTTGCTGATAGTTTCGCCAAGGTTATACGGATGATGGTGAATTTTTTGGAGATGAAGAGCCGGGATTTGGGGAATCACTGCAAGCGGGTTGCGGCTTCATCGCGGTATCTGGCGTCGGAGATGGGTCTTTCGGAAGAGGAGGTATCGAGGGTTGAAATAGCCGCATTGCTGCACGATATAGGCAAATTGAGCATGCCGGAGAAATTGATATCGAAAAAATTGAACTTGATGACTTCGGATGAGCTGAATGAATGGCGCCGTCATCCGCTATTAGGGGAGCGGGCATTAGCTAGTGTAGAGAATTTGGAGGAAATATGCCGCATCATTCGTCATCATCATGAGAATTACAATGGAACGGGTTTTCCGGATGGTTTGAAGGGGAATGAAATACCTTTGGCTTCGAGGATAATTACGGTAACAGATTCGTATGACCTGCTGATCAACAGCATATATATAAATGTGAGCAATACCAGGCTGCGGGCGATGAAGGCGCTGCGTTTGAATATGGGGATTAAGCTGGATCCTGATGTTGTCAGCAAGATGGTTCAATTTCTGCATTCTCGGAAGGATAAGAAGAAAACTCGCAAAGAGCTTGAATTGAAGCCTTTTGAGCTTAAGGAGAATATGATTCTTTCGCGTGATCTCTACACCACTAGGGGGGTACTGGTTTTCAGTAAGGATAAGCGGTTGGATATGGGATCTATCAAGAGCATTCTTGACAGCGATCGTTTAGAGAAGCTATTTACTTCGGTATATGTGTATACTTGATTTGGATGCTTATTTGTTTAGTTTGAGAGCCCATCTTTTGATGAAGGACAATGAAAGATCGAATATCAGTTGAGGTTGCGGGCGACAAAAGTCGAGCTGCGGTTATGCTTAGTCCCAAGGAAGGGGAGACGGTGCAGTATGCGGAGGTGATCCTGGCGCTCGGAGCTAAGGGTGTGATTCATGGAATCTTAGAGGATGCGATTAAAGAGGTGGTTGAATCGAAGAAATATTTCAGTCGTTTTACCGCCGCTGTTTATACGCCGCCGGTTCAAGGGATAGATGCGATGGTGGAATTCCTCATTTCAGAAGAGACTTCTTTAAAGGTTACAGAAGACGGCCGGGTCGATTATTATGGTTATGAACAATTTAAGATTGTAACTCAGGGACAGCCGATAGTCAAAAAGACCCCTCCCACCGAGGGGGTGGCTGGAGTGAATGTGCTGGGTGAGAGCTTGCCTTCCAATGAGGGAAAAGATATTGATCTCCAGAGTTATATCGGCGCGGGCGGAGTGGCAATAGATCCGACCGATCCCAATCAGATAATCGCTACTCGCTCCGGAGTGTATTCTCGGACGGGAAATTATGTGGAGATAAAGGATGTATTGACCATCAATCATGATATAGATTTTTCAGTGGGAAGTATCGACGCTCCAGCCAGTCTGGTGGTTAACGGTGATATTAGGGGGGGATTTGAGATTATCAGCGAAAAAGACATTAGGGTTACGGGTGTAGTTGAGAACGCATATGTAAAGGCAGGCGGAAATATCGAAGTATGGAAGGGGATAGTCAAGGGGGGCGCCAATGTCGAAGCCGGCGGAAAGATATCAACCAATTATATTGTGGAAAGGAAAAATGTCCAAGCGGGCGAAATCGAAGTGAAAAACACAATTATAGGTTCAAGTGTTTGGGCTCAAAAAGGGATTCGTGCCAGGAAGATAATTGGGGGGCGAACGGTGGTGGGCCTTAAACTGGAAGTGTTTGAATTGGGTAATATGAACGGGGACGCAACACGGGTGGAGATTGGAGTGGATGCGGTTTTGCTAACCCGGACCAGGGTGATCAGTAAGGTGATTAAGATGCTGAAGCAGCGTCTTCGCAAAGCGCAGGAGGAAAGAATAGAAACTCAATTCGAGTATGAGGAAGCGAGCGAGGGATTAGAGGTGATATTGTTCACTTCCAGGTATGGCGGTTCCAAGCAACTGATAAGCAAGTTGGAAGGAAGACTTCGTTTGGCGGGAGAGCGGATAAATAAATTCAACACCCAGATCGACGCTATGGAAAAGGAGTTGACGACCAAGATGACAGAGTTACAAGAAATCGCCCCTCAATTGGCGATTGAAAATCCAATGGTCATTGTACGAGGAACTGTTTTCCCTAATGTGACGATTAAAATGGGGATAGTATCGGAGATAAAAAACAAGAAGGAACGGAGAAATGTATGTTTTAGTCTGGATGACGATGGTAGGATTATGATTGAGGAGAATCAATAGTTGTGTATCGTTCAATTATTGGATTAAACCATCATTTGACGGTTTCTTTTGTTCCGAACAGTGGGATACTATCAAGCGTGGAAATAGGATATGGATTCCCGCTAAAACCATTTGAAATTTAAAATTCAGAATTAAAAATGCAAAATTGAAAACAATTCGTCATTTCGATTTTAACTTGAAACTCGTAACTAATTGTCTATTAAAAAAAT
>JABMRZ010000276.1 GCA_013202315.1 Candidatus Tariuqbacter arcticus
GTTTCGGATTTCGAATTTCGAATTTGGTTACGGCTCGTCCGGGTTAGGCTATAGGCTATAGGCTTTGGGTTATAAGGAATAATGCATTGCCAACTACAAATTATCTCTACTATAAGAGAAGACATCATTCCCGGCGTTCGGCGATTTTTATAATGGCTTCAGCGATTTTCCGGGCGGAATCGGGGTAGTGAAACGATTTCATTGCGCCGGACATTCGAGATAATTTCTCCGGTTCGGACAGCATTTCATTCACCCTGTCCAGCATTACTTCCCCGTTGAAGTCTCGGTCCAGGATGAGAACGGCTGCGCCGGCTTCCTTTAGGGGTTCGGCGTTCAAGCGCTGGTGGTCTTCAGCGGCGTAAGGGAAGGGGACTAAAATAGCGGGCAGTCCCACCGCCGCCAGTTCAGCCAGGGTCATCGCTCCGGCGCGGCAGACGGCAATATCCGCGGCGCTGTATAAAGTGTTCATATCGTCGAAGAATTCTCCCGCCAATACGCCGGAGGGGATTGCCGGGGGAAGATTGCCCCTCCCGGTCTGCCAGATGACATTGAATTCCGAATTAAGTTCGCCCATAACACTTGATACGGCTCTGTTGAGGGTGGCGGAACCTTGACTGCCGCCGAATATGAAGATAGTTTTCCTTTCGGGATTCAGCCGCAGGGAAGCGAGCGCTTCATTCCTGTCGATACTTCCCAGATTTTTCTTCACAGGGTTGCCGGATAGAACCGCATTTCTATCTTTGAAGTAGTCTGCGCTTCGGGGGAAGCTGTAGAATATGATTTTCGCCCAATGAGCGCCGATGCGGGTGGTGATGCCGGGGAGGCTGTTCTGTTCGTGAACGACAATCGGCAATCCCAACAGTTTCCCGGCAATCATAAAAGGGAGGCAGACATAGCCGCCGGTCGCGAGCAGGCATTGAGGCCAGAACCTGACCAAAGCTGCCATACATTGAAAGACGGAAACGGTAAGCTTGACGGGTATCAAGAACACTTCCGGCTTGAGTTTTCGGGGATAGCCCTTAATCCAGATTTTATGGAATTTATATCCATATTGGGGGACCAGGCGGGCTTCGGGGCCGCGGGCAGTGCCGTAATATTCGATGGCTGATACGCCTTCAGCTTCGAGTGCAGCGGCGATGGACAAGGCGGGGAATAGGTGCCCTCCGGTGCCGCCGCCGGCAATGGCGATTTTAATTTCCGGCACGGGGTTTTTTCCGCTTATATTGATAACGGCTGGATTTTACAGCGTATCTGGAGATGTTGAGCAAAATTCCCACCATTGACATCGTGATTACCAGCGAACTGCCGCCGTAGGTCAGGAAAGGGAGGGGCAGTCCCGAAACCGGTATGATCCCGGTTACCACCATCAGGTTCACAATCGCATAGGAAGCGATGATGAAAGTGATGGAGCCGGCGAGGACGAAGCCGAAATGGTCCGGCGCCCGGCGGGCGATTTTTATGCCCCGGACGGCGATTATAATAAACAATACGACTACAAGTGAAGTTCCAATGAAGCCCAGTTCTTCGCCGAGGATGGAGAAGACGAAGTCGGTGAAAGGTTCGGGCAGATAGAATTCCTTCTGATAGCTCTTCCCAGGGCCGAGTCCGAAAATCCCGCCATCGCCGAGGGCGATCAGGGATTGATTGAGATGATGGCTGACTTTTTCCGGATGGAGGATGCCTTGAATATATTCATCAAGCCGGCGAATTCTGTAGGGAGCGGACATTGCGGCGATAACCGCCGCCGGAGCAACCGCGAGTCCGGTGTTGAATAAGTGTTTTATCCTGGCGCCGCCTAAATATAGGGCGTGTATGCCAATTAAAGCCATCAGGAAGGCGGTGGAAAAATCCGGCTGAAACTGAATCAAAGCGCAGACGCCTCCGATGATGAAAAGCCGGGTCAGATAGCCGGGTGGAGTTTTCAAATCATCCCCCCGGCGGGTAACAGAATCCGCGAGGAAGATGATCAGCGCAAGTTTGGCGATTTCCGCGGGTTGGACGCTTTGACCCATCAAAGGAAGGAATCTTTTTGAACCTTTTATCGGTTCGACGCAGCCGGGTATCAAGAGATAGATTAACATTCCCACTGAAATCACCATCAGGGGGAAGCCCCAATATTTGAGCTTTTGGTAGTTGATGCGGCTGAAGAGCATCATCCCCAGGATTCCCAAAATCACCCTTTTCAGATGGCGGATGAAGAAAAAGGCGCTGTCGCCGTGTAAATCTTCAGCCCGGGCGGAACTGGCGGAAGCAATAATGACCGTCCCGACGCAGACCAAAATCATCACTAATGAAATCAAAACAGGGTCGGGGAAGGATTTAGCAAGCGGGGTTTGGGGCTTATTTGTCTTCTTCGACGCCATCGGTTATTTCTCTACAGATGGATTTGAAAATTCGACCGCGCTGCTCGAAGTCCTCGAACATATCGAATGACGCGCACATCGGCGACAGGAGAATGTTATCGCCGGGGAGGGAATTTCCCCAGGCTGTTTCGACCGCTTCTTGCAGGTCCTTGGCATACATTGTTTCAACGGCGTCCGACAGTTCTCTGGAAAGTTGTTCGGCGGTTTCGCCGAGGGTGATGAGCAGTTTCACATTTCGGCGGATTAATTTTTCGGCGGGGAGGAAGCTTTCGCCTTTGCCCCGCCCTCCGGCGATGAGGATGATGGGGGGTTCGATAGTTTCCAGGGCTTTCAAGCCGGAATCGACATTGGTGCTCTTAGAATCGTTAATAAAGGCGACGCCGTTTTTTCGGGTCACGAACTCCTGACGGTGTTCTAAGCCGGGGAATTTCATCAGAGCCTCTCTAATCGCGGGGACATCCACACCATAAGCGAGGGCGGCGGCTGAAGCGGCGAGGCTGTTCTGTAAATTATGCCGGCCCTTGATGCTGATTTCATCTGCCGGGAGTATTTCGCCTGATTGTCCTTCCCAATCGTAAAATATTCGCTCATTGCGGAGGAATACACCGGATTTTATATTGAAACCGAAGGGTAAAGGTCTCCCCTGCCCTTCGGCGGCGAACTTCATTACCTGAGGGTCTTCCGCGTTGTAGACTTTAACATCGTCAGAGGTTTGGAGCTTGAAGATGCGGGATTTGGCGGCGGCGTAAGCTTCAATGGTGGAATGACGGCTGAGGTGGTCGGCGCTGAGGTTCATCCAGACGGCGATATGTGGTTTAAAGGTTTCGATAGTTTCAAGCTGGTAGCTGGAGACTTCCACCACCGCCACTCCGGCGCTCAATGGGACGACCGAAGATAAAGGTAAACCGATGTTTCCCGCGACTTTATTGGCTATTCCGGCGGAGTCGAGGATGGCTCCGATTAAAGCGCAGGTGGTTGATTTTCCGTTAGTGCCGGTAACTCCAATGACGGGGGCTTGGCAAAATTGACTGGCGAGTTCCAATTCGCCAACCACCTGAATTCCCCCTTTTTGAGCGATGCTGATCAGCGGGTGCTCCAGGGGGATTCCGGGCGATACAATCAGAAGCTCGATGCCGTTCAGCCGTTTGATGGAGTTCTGACCTGTATGGACTTCGACTCCGAGGGAGCGGAGAATTCCCAGGTCGGATTTGAGGGCGGCTTCGGGTTTAACATCGACCGCAGTGACTCTTGCGCCTTGCGCAGCTAATAGTTTTGAGGCGGCGAATCCGCTGAGTCCCAGTCCATAGACCAAAATATTTTTACCGCTTAGATTCATCGGATTTTGAAGGTAGTGAGACTAATGAGCACCAGGATGATTTCGATAATCCAGAATCGCACCACAACTTTACTTTCGGGCCAGCCCATCATTTCGAAGTGATGGTGAAGGGGAGCCATTTTGAAAACGCGCCTGCCTTCGCCGTATCTTTTCTTGGTGTATTTGAAATAATATCGTTGAATCAGCACAGAGGCGGCTTCCGCCACGAAGATACCGCCGATGATAATCAGCAGCAGTTCTTTCTTGACCAGTATGAACAGGATTCCCAACGCCCCGCCGATGGAGAGCGAGCCGACATCGCCCATAAAAACCTGCGCAGGATTGGTATTGAACCAGAGGAAGCCGAGGGAAGCGCCGACTAAAGCGGCGGTGAATATCGCAAGTTCGCCCGAACCCTGCAGATAGATGATATTCAGGTAATCGGCGAATTTTATATGACCGGACATATAACACATTAAAGCGACGGCGATGCTGGCAATAGCCACCACTCCGATAGCCAAACCGTCGAGTCCATCGGTCAAATTGACTCCGTTCGAGGTGGCGGTTATCACCAATATGACCATGGGGATATAGAAGACGCCGTAATCCAGCAGTAAATTCTTGAAAAAAGGCATAGTGGTAGTGGTGGCGTTTTCGGCGAAGTTGGCGCCGAGATGGTCGGCGAAAGTCAGGATAATCGTTCCTAACACCAGTCCCAGGAAGATTTGCCCAGCGAATTTATAGCGGGCGATCAGACCCTTTTTATCCTTCTTCCTAACTTTAATGTAATCATCAATGAAGCCGACTACTCCCATATATAACATTCCGAAAACAATCAGCCATATATAAAGGTTGTCGAGCCGGGCGAATAATAGGGTGGGAATTATAGTTGCGCACAATATGATTAATCCCCCCATAGTGGGGGTTCCGGCTTTTTTACGGTGAGATGCTGGCCCGTCATCCCGAATTTCTTCTTTGAATTGACCTTTTTTGAGTTTCTTAATTATCAAAGGTCCCACGATAAAACTTACCAAGAGCGCCATAACCGCCGCCCCGGCGGCGCGGAAAGTGATATATCTTATGATATTTAAACCGGAGATGAATTCATGCAGAGGGTAAAGCAGATGATAAAGCATCGATTATCCCTTTCCGTTTCTGCCGATGAATTCATTCAAGATTCTTTCCATTTCCATTGTTCTGGAACCCTTAAATAATATGATATCACCCGGTTTGGCGGTTTGGCGGAGCTCTTGGGTTAGTTCTTGGGGGTTTGAGAAATTGTTTGCGTTTTCTATTTTACTATAATTTTCGCCGATGGTGAACCAGGCGTGGATATCGAGTTCTCGGCAGATGTCGATGGCGCGCTGGTGTTCAGCAGGGGAGAAATCGCCCAATTCCATCATATCCCCGAGAACGGCAATCTTTCTGCCCTCGGGGAGACCGGCGATGAATTCCAAGGCGGCTTTCAAAGATGAGGGATTGCAGTTGTATACATCATCGTATATTGTGATGTCTTCATACTGCAGTTTCTGCATCCGACCTTTCACACCGGGGAAGGATTCCAGGGCGAGGGCGATTTTAAAGGCTTCCACACCCCAGGTAAGACCGACAGCCACCGCCGACAGGGCGTGAATCATCATAAAACCGGGTAAGTGGAAAGTGTATCTTTCGTTGAGGACGGTGAAGCTGTCATTTTCACCCAAGAATCCCTGGTATAGGCGGGTGAAGTCCTGTCCAGTCGGGAGTGAACCGAAGCCGTATCCGATGCGGTTGGTGACGGCGGTAGACTGCTCGACCACAAACGGGTCATCAAAATTGACAAAGGCGGTTCCGGGCCCAGTCAAACCGCGGAAGAGTTCGCCTTTAGCTTCGGCGACACCTTTAATATTACCGAAGCCTTCGAGGTGTGCGCGCCCCACCATAGTAATCAATCCGGCGGTGGGCTGGGCGATTTCGCAGAGTGCGGCGATTTCGCCGGGATGATTCGCCCCCATTTCCAGCACGGCGATGTCCCATTGCGGGCTTAATTGGCATAGTGTGAAGGGTAAACCGATGTGGTTATTGTAGCTCGCCGGGCTCTTCAAGACGCGGTATTTCTGGGCGAGGACGGCGGAAATTATCTCTTTAGCCCCGGTTTTTCCGCAGCTGCCGGTCAGGGCGAAGACTTTTCCGCTGAATTTTTTTCTGGCGAGGTGTCCGAAAGCAGTGAGGGCTTCCAGGACCTCATCCACCACTACCAGGGGTTCACCGGGATGAATTTTAGTTACCCAGTAAGGTGTAACGACAGCGGCTTGGGCGGATTTATTCAGGGCTTCTTCCGCGAACTGACCGCCGTCGCGGTTCACTTTCAAAGCCCAGAAGACTTGACCGGGCGAGCATTTTCGACTGTCGATACAGGGAGGACCGATTTCGCTATCAGGGTCGATATTCCGCAGTTCCCAGCCGAGTTCTTTCGCTGCAATAGCGAAATTCATTGTACCGCCTTCAAATTCAGGCGATTCATTTTAACATCGATGAAGGAGAGTTTCGCCACTTCTTCTTCGCTGCTTAAATGGATAGCATAGGTGCTGCCGCATTCACTGCAATTGAAAAGAGCAAAGTATTTATCGGTGAAGGGATTGTGCTGTACTCCGATGAATGTTCCGTTAGGATGATGGCAAAAGTCTTCCTGCATAGTATAGTCCTAACCTGGACACGCCAGAATTGAAAATTTAAAATGTAAAATTTAAAATGTAAAATTGAAAATATTATATCATTATAGCTTTGTCAAGAACCGCACCCATATTCGTCA
>JABMRZ010000277.1 GCA_013202315.1 Candidatus Tariuqbacter arcticus
GAGGGACTGTTGAGAAAAAGCTGACTTAAGTGCATAACCGATAAATAATTTGCCGATTTACCCTGAAAATAGCCGGAACACAAGTCCGCGTGCCGATTATTTTCATGCTAAGTTGTGAGAGGGGTCGCGAAAGAGACCCTCTCATGAGGGTTTATCTAATCAGGACAATCAAGAATTGATAGTGCCAAGTATCAAGTATCAAATATTAAGTATCAAGTGCCAAGTGCCAAGTAAAACATATTGACGATTCTGCATACAATGCTTATATTCCGACCTCTATCGCTCGTCGAGAAAGGAAAACGCCAACTCCACCGCTTCTTCCGCGCTCTGAACCGGGAAATAATTTTCAGGAGACTTACCCCGCCTATATAATTCCCAACTTTCCAAAGCCACCACCTTTTTGCCATTCTTCAACGCCAGACCTATTTCCGACAAAGTCCCGTAACTACCGGCGATTGCGATTACCACTTCCGATGTTTTGGCATTTATCGAATTACGCCCGTCCGACATCCCGGTGAATATGGGAATATCCACAAATTCATTGGGCGGCGATTCATATCTATCGCTGCCCGGCATAATTCCGATGGTGATTCCACCGCCCCTTTTTGCGCCCATACATACCGCTTTCATAATGCCTGAACCCCCGCCGCACAATACTATTCCGCCCCGCTGAGCGATGACTTCTCCCACCCTTTCAGCCAGTTTCCCCTCCGCATCTGTGCATACCGCCGACCCCATAACCCCAATAATCGGCATCCCCTTCAAATTATCACTCATAATTATAATCCGTGATTAATTCCACAGCTATGCGCTAATCTCCACCAATTTATACTTTACACTTCCAAGCCCGGCTTTCCTGAGGAAATCATCATATTCATTCCACCCTTTCTGCTTTGCATGGCATCCGGCGACCTTGTTACCGCCCGGACGCATCCCATTATGCCCTTCCAGCAGACTCCCCGGATAACCGGGCGCTTCAATCACCGCATCGAAAGTCGCCTGGTCGCAAGCGGCGGCGTCGGTCGATGCGAAGATTCCCAAATCAGGAACTATGGGTAAATCGGTCTTGTCGAAACAATCGCATTCCGGAGTTATATCGAGCGCCAAATTGCAGGCGAATATCCTGTTATTGAAATGCTCCAGCACCACTTTAGCGCCGTCTATATTTGCCGCCTGTGCGTTCAATCGCGGCGGCGAAAATCTTTTAGCCGCGTGCATCCGCATTTTCGTCTCTCGATCGACACACCCCATCCCGATGTTCTTGAGTGACGCCGCAAAGGGGAAATCCAGGTGCATCGTTGCGTGAGCCAGCGAGAAGAGGAAATCCGCATCCCATATCTCCCGCGAAACTGTAACCTCATCTAAAACTAAAGGCTCCGGCACTTTCACCGTGAATCCATTATCTCTAAGTCCCCCGGAAATGATTAAAGGACACCCTAAGGTCTCGCTGGTGAAACCGTTTCGCCGGGCGGCGTTTAAATAGTTGAACGGATCGTTCCTTTCCGATTTATACATTACTGTGCTGTCGGTTACAAAAGGCTTGCCGCCGCATTTTTTGATAAAATCGACTATAATTACCGGGAATATCGGTCGAATATACCGAGCGCAGCCGGGCTCGCCCAGATGCATTTTGACTGCAACATAGCCGCCTTCCGGAATCCTTTCGGCGACGCCGGATAACTCGAGAATCTTTTTCAGTTTTTGAGTCGGCCCGCCCAGTTTCCTTTCATACCGGGCATTGGAATAATACACTATGGAAGGATTCAATGACACTCCGCTAAAATAAATTTGTCACATAGATATCTTTTAAAAATAATAAAAAAGCCCATTAAAAGCAAAATATTATTTTTCCGATATTTATTTAACGATATAAACCTTAAATAATTTGCAAAATTCAATCGTTTCGATTAACATTAACAAATCTTGTTTTTTTATAGAGGAAAAATGAAAAATATACTTATCATCATCATCGTCATCGCCTTCACAGCCTGCGGAAATGTATTCGCTTCCGATATTAAAGTATTGACTGCCGAAGGCGATTCCCTGTATAAACTCTTCGACAATCAAGCCGCAAAAGCTAAATACCTGCAGGCGCTGAAGTTGGATTCCAGCAATGTCGAAACCCTCTGGCGCCTCTCGAGAGCTCAAGTCGATATCGGCGAACACTTATCCAAAGATCAGCAGGAAGCTTACTTCCAACAAGCGAGGAAATATGCGGCATCAGCCATTCAAGCGGACACTATGCACCCCCAAGCCTGCCTCCGCCACGCCATCGCACTGGGTAAAATCGCCCTCTTCAAAGGGGTCTTTAAAAGTATTTCCCTGGTAAAGCAAGTCAGGGAAAACTTGGACAAATGTTTGCAAATTGACCCTGATGAACCCACCGCCCATTATGTCATGGCGCGAACACATGCGAAATTGTGCCAAAAATCCGGACTCGCCCGTAAAATCTTGGGGTTGGGCTGGGCGAATGAAGAAACCGCCCTCCAGGAATACCAGACTGCTATTGAAATAGACAGTAGTTTCATTATGTACCGCCTCGATTACGCTAAACTGCTGATCGATTTAAAGCGTAATAAAGAAGCCGCCGAACAACTGAAAATCATCGCCAACCTGCCCATCAGAGACGAAGACGACCAAGCCTTCAAAGAAGAAGCCGCAATTATGCTGGATAAATATTAAACATCTTACGATATGAAAACCTGGCTCAATGAAAACGACATCGGTGAACTCCACCGCCGCGGCGCAAAGTTCTATCCTGCCGATTGCAAATTAACCCCTTCAGCCGCTGACTTAGCCCGAAAACTCAAAATCGAACCCAGCTCCGATGTCATCGCCAATACAATTGCAATCGGCAGCGATCACGGCGGCTTCAATCTTAAAACCCATCTGTTGAAATATCTTCGGGATAAAGGCTTTTCCCTCGAGGATTTCGGCTGTTTCAGCGAAGAATCGGTCGATTATCCCGACTACGCCGCCGCAGTCGCCAAAGCTGTCGCTTCCGGAGAATTCCGCCTGGGAATTATGATTGACACCATTGGCGTCGCCTCCGCTGTCGCCGCCAATAAAATCGACGGCATTCGAGCTGCCTTCTGCCCAACGCCCGAAATCGCCGTCAGCGCCAGAGAGCATAACGATGCCAACTTAATCACCCTGGGGGGCAAAATGGAATTCGAAACCGTAGAGGAAATCATCGACATCTTCATTAAAACTAATTTCTTGGGCGGCAGGCATCAACGCCGCATCGATAAGATTAAAGCGCTGGAATAATAATATTATGTTTCCTACGCCTCGTCCGGGACTGCGCCCGGAAGAGGGGGCTTCGCAGTTTGACAC
>JABMRZ010000278.1 GCA_013202315.1 Candidatus Tariuqbacter arcticus
ACACATTTTTGGGCGCTGCCACTATTCTCGGACAGACTGTTATCCGGAATCGCTCTCGTTTTCATTTATAACGAGCCGATTCCTGACGTGCTTCGCTTGCGGGAATGACGACATTGGAGGGACTGTTGATAAAAGCTGACTTGAGTGCATAACCGATAACAATTTGAGAATTCAAAGATATTGAAGGAGCGACAATAGAACCGGAAACCGTTCAAGAAAAATCGAAATACAGCATTTCCATCGCCGTCCCCTGTTACAATGAAGCTGGTAACATTGAAGGAGTGGTGGACACCCTGTTAGCGGAACTACCGAAAATCTTCGGCGATTTTGAAATTGTCATCGTGAATGACGGCAGTAAGGATAACACCGGTGAAATCGCCGACAGGCTGACGCGGAAACACGATGTGGTGCGGGTTATTCATCATCCTACAAATTTCGGCTATGGAGGTTCGGTCAAAGAAGGCTATTACGCGGCGAAGAAGGAGCTGGTATGCCTTTTCCCGGGCGATGGGCAGTTCGATATCCGGGAACTCAGAAAGCTCTTGCCTTTGATGGATCGAGTGGATATCGCCGCCACCTACCGAATTAACCGCCGCGACCCGTTCCACCGCAAGGTGAACCAATTCATCTACAACAAGGCGATATGGCTTCTGTTCGGCATTCCTTTCAGAGATATCGACTGCGGCTTTAAACTGATGAAGACCAAGATTTTCAGGGTGATTGAACTAGAAACCGTCGGCGCGCTCATCGATGCGGAATTTTATTTCAAGTCCAAAAGGAAAGGGTTCTCCTATGAGGAAATCGGTGTAACCCACCTCCCTCGTGATTTCGGAGTCTCAACCGGCGCAAAATTCTATGTCGTTTTTCACGCCGTTTTTGAAATCCTCCGTTTCTGGTGGAAAATAAGGAGTTACCGCTGATATATATGAATATTAGTCGATGAAATACAAGATAGACCGGCTGGAACTCCCGCCGCTGGAAGAAGTGGACCTGACCAATCTCGATCTGAGCGGAGGCGTCGGGGTGATGCTGCCGGCGTATAACGAGGAGGAAAATATCGAGCGGGCGGTGAAAAATTCGGTGGAAATGCTGGCAAGCTTCACCGATAACTACGAAGTGCTGGTGGTCAATGACGCTTCCACCGATAAAACCGGACGAATACTCGAGGATATGTCGAGGGATAACTCTCATATCAGGGTGGTTCATCATAAGAAGAACCTGCGGCTGGGCGGCGCTATTCGCACCGGCTTCAAAGAGAGCGGTAAAGAAATCATTTTCTACTGCGACAGCGACAGCCCGGTCGATATGTGGGATGTGAAGCGGGTGCTGCCGCTGATGGCTACTTACGATTTGGTCGCCGGATACAGGCTCACTCGGGAGGAAAGATTCATCAGAAAAGTTTATTCCAAAACATATAACAGCATCATCCGAAGTCTTTTCGGTTTCAAACTGACCGATATAAATTTCTCCTTCAAACTCATAAAGAAAAAGGTGTTCGAGAATATAGAACTCCATTCAAACGGCGGCTTCATCGATGCGGAATTCATCTCTGAAATCCTGCGCGGCGGATTCCGCGCCGCGGAAGTGGGCGTTCACTACTACCCTCGAGCGACCGGTGAATCCACTATGGCTTCACCCTCGGTAATCCTGGAAATTATGGCTGAAATGTGGAAATATTACCAGCGGATGAAAAAAGGCTCATCGTAAACGCCGATGATTTCGGGCAGGCGGCTTCCATTAATCGCGGAATAGTCGAAGCGCACCAAAAGGGAATAGTCACCAGCGCTTCCCTGCTGGCGAACGGCGACAGATTGGATGACGCTCTGGAAAAAACGCACTGTCTTCCGAATTTGGGGCTGGGGATTCATTTGAGCCTGGTCTTCGGCAAACCGGTTTCCCCCCCGGATAAAATCCCTTCTCTGCTTTCCAAAGGCGGCGATTTCGCCCGGGGCTACAGTCAATTCGCCGTGCGTTATATGATGGGGCGTGTGAAATTGTCGGAAGTGCAATACGAATGGGAAGCTCAGCGGGAAAAACTCGATAGAGTTGAAATATATCACATTGATTCACATCAACATCTCCATTTGCTCCCCGGATTATTCAGATTGGTAGTGAAGTTAGCGAAAAAGTGGGGGATTCGTTATATTCGCGTTCCCCTGGAGAGTATTCACTTGAATCTGAAGGGGAACGCTCATCTGCCGATGAAAGTGTTGAATTCCTACGCCAAAGGCAAGAAATCAATTTTGAAACGAAACAATCTCAAATTCACCGATTTCTTCTTCGGTTCATCGTTCAGCGGGGGGATGATTAAATCCGCCTGGGAAGAGTTGATTCCCAAACTGCCGAAAGGCTTGAC
Source organism: Candidatus Tariuqbacter arcticus (assembly GCA_013202315.1). GTDB lineage: Bacteria > Electryoneota > Tariuqbacteria > Tariuqbacterales > Tariuqbacteraceae > Tariuqbacter > Tariuqbacter arcticus. The sequence goes on from JABMRZ010000278.1 coordinate 2,357, forward strand.
CGAAGTTATGTGCCATCCGGGACGGGAAGACGCTGAAACCCGCAGAAGCTATGGCTGGAAAAACAGTTGGGAAAGAGAATTGGAAGCGTTAACCGATCCTGAATTAAAGTGGATGATTGAGAAGGAAGGGATAATTCTGACGAATTTCCGAAAAGCGGCAGAGTTTTAGTTATCACCACAAAGACTCAAAGAGCACAAAGTTTCACAAAGATTTCATTAGTATTTTCAGTGTCTCTGTGTCCCCGTAGTTAGTCTGTTTTAATGCAGAAAAATCCAGAATATCAATATTGAAAGGTAAAATCAACGCATTCGTCTGGCGGCTCAACCGTCCGAAGACGGTGTATCTTTTGATGCTGACCGCTTTCGTCATTCGGGCGGGTTTCGGAATCGCACTTGGGGAACGAGCCCTGCCGATGGCGGATCAAGCCGTCTTCGATGAACTCGCCCGTAATATCGCTGACGGCAGGGGTTTGATGGTCACGGAAAGATTGACCATTCCTTCGGACGATGTAATCCCTGAAGTGCGGGCGAGGTGGGACAGATTTGAAGCAGACCCCGAAAAGTTCCCCGAAAGAGTCCGCGACCTTCGCTTGAACGCTTTATGGGGAGTGATTCAGCCGGGGAAACCGACCGCCTTCATCGAGCCTTTAGTTCCCATAATATTCGCAACGATTTATAAAATTTTCGGACCCGGGCTGATAGCGCCGAGGATATTTCAGTCGCTGTTGGATGCGTTGGTAGTGGGGATGCTCTTCGGAATAGGGAATATCGCGCTGCCCAAATCCCGCGCACCGGGGATTGCGGCTTTGATATATGCTTTTTACCCCTTTTCGATAATGTTCACCGGAGCATTGATAACCCAGCCGATTTATCTTTTCCTCCAATGCGCCAGCGTCTATTTGTTCTTCCGATTTATGCGTGAGCCCGGATGGGGAGTTGCAGTATTGTTCGGCATCGCTTTCGGTTTGACCATTCTGACCCGGATTTCGATAATAACCTTTGCGCCGTTTTTCATAATAGCGTTAGCGGTCTGGGATGGTGAAAAACCCAAATGGACTCCCGCGATTAGCGCACTAATATTGGCTGGATTATTGCTCATACCCTGGGTAGTGAGAAATCAAACTGCGATGGGCGAACCCCTGCTCCTGCCCACAAAAGGGGGGAGAAATCTATGGGAATACAACAACCAGGTCTTTTCGCGGGAACGATTAATTGAAGGCGAATACCAAGGGACGGACGAACTCTACTTCCGCTTCGCTAAGAACAACATCGACAAGATAAAGGGGAAACAATTCATCAAGTTCCCTGAATTTACGGACGAAACGGAAATCGAACGGGACAGGATACTCAACAATAATGTAAGACAATTCATAAGGCTGAATCCGGGGATATTCGTTAAACTGTGCTTCCTGCGTTTTTATCAATTCTTCCGGGTTACGCCCACGCATCATCCGCATATCTTTTTCAAATTAGCCGCCTGGGCGTCGTTTGGGTGGATTCTGCCGTTGAGCATATTCGGGGGGGTGATTCTGTGGAAGAATTGGCGGCGGCTGGGTTTGATATACCTGCTTATTTTATATAATATCGGGATTCACACTCTGACGGCCAGCGGGATACCGCACCGGCTGCCGATAGACCCCTTCCTCATCTTGTTAGCCGCTTTCAGCCTGCATTGGATTGGGGCTAAGTTTGAAGAGATATTTTACGCTGAACGCTGAACGGTGAACGGTTATATGTGTTGATACAAAGATTGTCAAACAAATATCGATTAGAATAATGACTAATTGCTTGGAACTTGTTAGGGAATCAACTTAAATGAAAAAAGGATTTTTTCGGGATATCTTCAGAGGGACTTATTTGGGCGTCATAAGCTGCGCTTGGCTGGGTTATTTAATTGGATTGAGGATATTAAACTGGAATCATTCGCTATGGAGCGATTTTTCCAATGTGGCGGGCGCTCTGTTTTTCTCTACCCTGCTGTATGTCATTCTGGGGCTGGTTGTCGGTGTATTTTTTACCATAGGATTGAGAATAATATTCATTTTAGCGGGGAAAAAGGGCTCGCCAGGGGGATTCATTCGGACCTGGCTGATAGTTTATTCCGGGCTGACCATAATAGTCTTCACTTATTTGACCATCACGCGGACGCATCCCGACGCTCATGTGCTGATTTATGATGTTCACCTAGTAGTATTATATATTCTATCTTTGTTAGCCGGTTATTGGGTGATAGGTGTCCTCATATCAAGAAGTGAAACCGGATTGGTGAAGGCGACTGTCCTGCCGATAGTAGTCTTCATAGCAGGGGGGCTGCTTGTCAGCTATTTCGGCACACCCAAGCCGCAACTTCCACTTCTGGGCAATATAGATGAAATATGCGATGCGGTTGAATCGGCAAACAGTGACGCCAAAGTGTTTTTATTTGCTGTAGATGGAGCCGAATGGGGAATAATCGACAGTCTGATAGCGGAAGGGAAAATGCCGGTGATGGCGGAGTTGATCGAACGGGGCGTTAGAGCCGACCTCAAAAGCCTGCCCACCCTGAAATCACCCTTAATTTGGACCAGTATGGCGACCGGAAAAGTTCCCGAAAAACACGGAATTTTGGACTTCGGCTCCTTCCAATTCCCCATTATGAAAAACAGTTTCATCAACTACCCGGATGGCATAGGATTCTATCGACTGGTATACACTATCATGCCGAAATGCGATATGCCGGTTACATCCACCACTCGGAAAGTGGAAGCGATTTGGGATATACTATCTATGGCGGATAAAACTGTGGGAGTGGTCGGATGGTGGGCGACCTGGCCGGCGGATTCGGTGAACGGGATAATGGTCTCCGATAGGTTCACTTATACGCTTTTCAACCCGAGGGCTTCAGCCAATACTTTAAGGAAAGGGCAGGTTTATCCGCCCGATTTGTTGGATGATATCATCCAATTCGTCCGCCTCCCCCAAGATATGACCCAGGAAGAACTATCAAGATTCATCAAGGGTGAAGTTTCGGGCGATATTTTTCCAACCGAATGGGATGCATCCGGACGCGAAGAATGGAATCCGCTTTATCAGTTGAAAATGGGCTACACTTCCGGAGAATCCTTCTTCAACGCATCGCTCTATCTGCTCGATGCGCAGCAGCCGGACTTCTTTACCGTCTATTTGGAGGGGAACGATATGGTAAGCCACTATTTCTGGCAGTATATGGACTCTTCGGAATACCCCGACCCAATATCAGCGGAAGATATGGAACGCTTCGGTGAACTGATTCCGCGATATTACAGCTATTGGGATTCACTTTTGGGTGAAGCGATGAAGCACCTGGAAGAAGGAACGGATGTTATCGTCGCATCCGACCACGGCTTCGGGCCCGATCCCAAGCCCAAAATCCCCTTCCGAGGCGGTGAACATCAGCTATTCGGAGTTTTCCTCGCCGCCGGACCTCATTTCAAGCAAGGTTATTCCGCCGAAGCCGCCTCGGTAATCGATTTAACCCCCACACTACTCTATCTCTATGACCTGCCGCTCGGTGAAGATATGGACGGGAAAGTTATGAAAGATATATTCAAGGAGGATTTCTCCGCTTCGGTATCGCCCGGCGCTATCGCTTCATACGAAACGGGGCGGCGCTTTCGCAGCAGTCTGACACCTTCATCGGCGGATGAATTGATAAAAGACCAACTCCGTTCTTTGGGATACACAAAGTAATTATGGGAAAGCGAATATACCTTCCGCCCAAGCACCATGTGCCGATTTTGGAAGACCCGATAAACTTCTATTACATTCCGATATTCAGCTCCTTCTTCATCAAGCGGCTCGAACTGGTTCTGTCTTTCGCCGAAGGGGAAAGTCTGGGCAGAGTGCTCGATATTGGATGCGGCACCGGAGTGTTGTTCCCCGAATTCAGCCGCCGGAGCGATTTGGTGGCGGGAATCGACACCTTCATCCAGGATTACAGCCTCAAGGGATTAATGAAAATGGAAGGTATCGAAGCGTTGTTAGCTTGGGGAAGCGTCGAAGAAATACCCTTCAGAACCGAAACATTCGATACCGTCGCCTGCATCAGCACCTTGGAACATATCAAGGATAATCAAGGAGCGATGACGGAAATAAAGAGAGTTCTGAAGCCCGGCGGAAGACTGCTGGCTGGTTTCCCGGTCAGGAACACCATTACCGATAAGCTATTGGGCGGTTCGACGGAATTTCATATCGCTTCCCATACGGATATTCTGAGGGCGGCGAGGGCGGTGTTCGGCCTGATTAAGGAAAAACACTTCCCGGGATGGGTGCCTTTGAATATTAGTTTATACTGTGCTTTTGAAGGGAGGAAATTATAAATACTGAATGCTGACAAAATCAGCCGCTGGTCAGTGTAATAATCTAAATTACAAATATAAAACAGCGATGAGCCTATTAACCTTATCTGATAATAATTCAATGACTTATCCCATACGACAGTTTATTATTCTTCCTGAGACCTGAGACTCGAGACCTGAAATTTTCTGTTCTCGGTTTTCGGTTCACGGTTTCGTGTTTATTCGTGTTCATTCGTGGTTAAATATATGAATTCCAATTTTAGTTATCAAAATAGAAAGTTATTAATCGTAATTGCGGTTGTTGCGGTAATAATCCGCTTGATCTTTGTTATAGTCCAAGACCCGATACCGGAACTGTCGGAAATAGATTTGGATGAAGCGGATTTCGACTTTTTAGGGAATAATATCGCCGCCGGAGTGGGATATGTGGACAAATATGGTAATCCGACCACTTCCAGGTTCCCGCTTTATCCCGCTTTTTTGGGGATAGTCTATTTTATCTTCGGTCATCACATTATCGCAGCTTACATTATGCAGGCGCTGTTGGGTTTCACAATCCCGGTCATAGTCTATTTCATCAGCCGGGAATTTTTCGATAGGAAAATATCGCTGTTGGCGGCGGGAATAGCGGCGGTTTATCCTTCGTATGTGGTCTATTCGGGGCGGTTGATGACCGAGAATTTATTCCTCCCGCTGTTAGCGCTGGTAATCCTCTTTGTACTGCGGCTCCGGCGCGATTTCAGCATTCGCAATGCGGCGCTGGCTGGGTTTACATTGGGGCTCGCCTGCCTCACCAGGGGTAGCGCCGTTCCGATGATGGTTTTGATTCCGCTGTGGTTCCTGTTGTTCGGGAAAATAACTTTCTTCAATCGGTTGAAGCGGACGGCGATAATGGTCGGGGTGATGGCACTCACCTTATCGCCATGGATAATCAGGAATTACATCCACTTGAATAGGATAATGATAACTTCCAGTTCAGGCGGGGTGGTGCTTTGGATGAGCTATCAATGGATTCCCATAGGGCATTTCTTCGAACTCGACCGGGCTTACGCCTATGTGGATTCGGTGGGCAGGGAAAACGCCAGACAGGAAGTTTTCAACCGAATTCTGGTCGAAGATAATCTCTTCGGTATTCCAGGCGCCGCTGAAGGTATCAAGCTCTATTATCCCGATGAAGAGTTTCCCGAGAATGAAGCCGAATTCAGTCGATATATGATGGATAAGGCAAAGACGGAGCTGTTTTCCAATCCAAGATTCCTGGCGGCTAAGACCGTCAAGGAATTCCTGCGCTTCTGGCATTTTTTAGACGACCGGGCGAATTTCGTGTTCTCATACGGCGTTATGCTGCCGTTTTTCCTATGGGGATTGTGGCTGTTAAGGCGCAGGCTGAGAGAATTCTGGCTGCTACTGGCGTTTTTCCTCTACGCCTGGGGGCTGGAAACGCTGTTTATGGCTGACGCACGGTTCAGGATGCCTTTTGAAATGGTGATGATAGTAATAGGCGCTTATGCTATGGTAGAGATGTTCAGGCGGATGAAGCCGGTGATTGTTCCCATCGCATTGGTGGTTTTTGTCCTGGGTATGAATTTATTTCTAAGCTATAATGTCGATTCGTTGAGGTTCTGCATAAGGAAAGCCGCCACTATTTTGGGACTGAAGGTGGCGGAGACGAGCAAGGACTATATTCCGCACCTCAAGGATGGGGATTCGAGGGAAGTTTATTAAGCTATAGGCTATGGGCTATGGGCTATTGGCTGTAGGCTATAGGCTGTGGGCTGTAGGGAGGTTGTTAAACAACATAACAGACAAAACCGATTTCTATAAAATTTAACGATGAGAATATTCTTAACCAGGCCGGATTCAGATATTCCCGCCGCTCCGCCGCCGTTGGGAGCGATGTCGCTGGCGGCGTATATCCGTCAATTTCGGGATGATGAGATAAAGATATACGATGCGCGTTCGCGGATGACTACGCCTGAGAAAACCGCTGCTGAGGCTCAGGCTTTCGGAGCTGAAGTTGTGGGAATTTCATCATTTTCGATGGAAGCCCCCCAAACCTTTGACTTGGCGCGGGAAGTTAAGAAAGTGCTGCCGAAGGCTAAAGTGTTCGTGGGGGGACCATTGCCGTCTTCGGACCCGGATTATGCGCTCAGCGAACCGGCGATTGACGCCGCCTTCCTGGCGGAGGGGGAACAGTCCTTCTTAAGCGCGCTGAATTCTCTGGAAGAAACGGGGGAAGTCGCTCCCGCTTATGGTATCGCTATACGAGAGAACGGCGGGGTCATAGGCAAGGGGCGCCCGGGCTTGATCGAGGATTTAAACAGCCTGCCCATACCCGCTTGGGACCTGGTCGATTTGGAATATTATTTCGGCAAACCTAATAAACGGCCAATGATGAATCGGCTGCAACGGGACAAGCACGGGGCGTCGATTTTCACCACCAGAGGCTGCCCTTATCAATGCACCTATTGCCATAATATTTTCGGGAAAATCGCCCGCAAACAGACCCCGGAGCGGGTAATCGAAGAATTGAAAATGCTCTATCACCAATATGGAGTGCGGGAACTGGAAATCCTGGATGACATTTTCAACCTCGATGTGGAGCGCGCCAAGCGGATTTTCGATTTGATGGAACGGGAAGGGCTGCATTTTCACATCACTTTCCCCAACGGGCTGCGGGCGGAATTGATGGATGAAGAATTAATCGATAAGTTCAAGCGCAACGGGGTGTATTGGATGACCTTCGCCATTGAGTCGGGTTCTCCTCGCATTCAGAAGGAGATTCGCAAGAACTTGAAGCTGGAAAAGGCGAAGCGGAACATCGAGCTGGCGGCGAAGAAGGGGATAAATGTCAACGGCTTCTTCATGATGGGGTTCTTGGGTGAAACGGAAGCTGATATTATGCAGACCATCGATTTCGCCGCTTCCAGCCGTTTGATAATCGCCTCATTCTTCATCCTTACCCCCTACCCCAACACCGAAATATACCGGCAGGCTGAAGCGGCGGGGCATATAATGTCGGGCGATTTCTACGATTATCACAATGTGTCGGTGAATTTAAGCGAGGTTCCCACGCAAAGGCTGTGGCAACTCAAACGCCTGGCTTACCGAAAATTCTACCTCAATCCGCGCAGAATCTGGTATATCTTGAAAGCCAATCCATTCAAAATAGGGCTTCTGGATGGGATATGGATGTTGTTTAAAATGGTATTCTGGGGGAAGGAAATTCTGAAGAAAAAGAGAATGGATAACGATTAATATCTTCTATGAAAGATTCGCCGGAAAAAGACGAGAAAAACAGTATGTCTGCAGAATTTGGCAGTGTCCCTTTATGGTTGTGACCATCCCAACATTCGTCATTCCCGCAAGCGAAGCGCGTCGGGAATCGATTC
>JABMRZ010000279.1 GCA_013202315.1 Candidatus Tariuqbacter arcticus
CCTACTGGGTGCACCGCCGCAGGCGGTATAGACCGCGATTGAAAGGGTTGGGCAGAATTGCCGATTCGGTCGTGGTCGACAGCCTTCATATTTTTACTATTTAAAAGACTCACGAAATCGCTTCGCGAGTCTTTTTTTTGCTTGGTTAATCGTTGTGCAATAGGGTCCCCCGGAATGATTGAAGGCTGATTTCCTTGTCGATCACAGCAGACCGATGGAACTGAGGATGGGATATATTTCGGAAGGTATATATCATTATCGGACTTTCAACGGCGGTGAACAAGGGAATGAAGAGTTTATTCCCGGTTTGAAAGCGGGGGATAATCGCGAGATAATGGTCGCAGTCGCCGGATATTTGGCAGAAAGTGATGAGCAATCCCTGGTCTTTCTGCCCGATAAAGACAGCACCCGGCGAATAGCAATGAGACTGTATTACGAGATCGATCTTCCTCCGGCGCAAAAAGCGATAGATGAATTGAAATTACTGGAGGATACGAACTCCAGGGATGCCCTGTTGGAGACGCTCGAAGGTGGAATCGCTTTTCATAACGCTGATTTGAATATGGTGTAAAGGGCGATCGTGGAGGAGTATTTTAGACGAGGGAAATCAGGATATTAGCGGGCACGACCACTGCAAAGCCAGTTGTCTAATTAAAATTGAAAAAGAACCGACAAATAATTGACATATTTTTCTTTTCTGAATATATTCATTCTATCGTCTGTAACAGAAGCAGTCACGACGCTTGGGGATGATATGGACATGTGGCTATAATTCCCCGTGTCCGAAACCTTAAAATTATTCATCGGATGATAGATTGTCCAATACCTTAAAAACCCATGTTCATACATACACTAAATCAGATATTCTAAGCAAATTTACTAACTAACGGAAAAAAGCTAAGAGTCCAATTCCAGGTGAACCAGTACACTCTGTTCTGCCCTGGGTGGAATTGGACAATTGGGTTGTTTAGATTAGGTAGTCAACCCAAAACAGAGGTTATCGATGAAAAACCATCGCAGGCGTTATTCCGTCTAAGGTAAAGTATCTATGTTGCATAGTCCTACTCTCCCTTGCGGTTCCGGCAAGACTGGCGGACGATAAACTTCGAGCAAATCGCTCACACCAATATGATTCAGATTGAAGCTATTGGCAATATTTTAATTAATGTGTGTATTTGCCCACTGGAGGAGTTGTTCGCAGAAGTGCAACGGGTTGGAGCGGAGATGCGGAAAAGGCAGAATTGAAAACTACAGAGGAATTTTCAAATTAATTCTTTCAATTTTGGAGGAGGAGCTATGCAAAAGCATTTTATTACGGTATTTCTGATTGTCGCTGTTGGTGTATTCACCAGCGGAAGTTCGTCGAGTATAATAACCGGTCCCTTGCCGGGCATGGGGTTCGTTCTTATACCCGGCGGTTCCTTCATGATGGGCTCTTTACCTTCAGAGCCGAGGCACGAGGATGACGAAAGTCCACGACACAAGGTTACTCTTGAACCTTTTCATATGCAGACCACCGAAGTTACCCAAGCGCAATGGAAAGCGGTTATAGGCAGCAATCCTTCACATTTCAAGGGTGACAGTCTGCCGGTTGAAGAAGTGTCTTGGGATGATGTTCAAGAGTTTATACTCAAGTTGAACCAGATGGATTCGGGCAAGGGATACCGCTTGCCAACTGAGGTTGAGTGGGAGTATGCCTGCCGGGCGGGAACAAATACTACTTATTACAGCGGTATTGATGAGGCTGGTTTGGAACGCGTTTGCTGGTATAAAGATAATTCAGAGAGTAGGACACATCCGGTGCGTATGAAGGAGCCGAACGCCTGGGGTTTGTATGATATGCACGGTAATGTATGGGAATGGTGTGAGGATTGGTATCATGACAATTACAACGGTGCGCCAACGGATGGCAGCGCCCGGTTATCTTCGTCAAGCGGCATCCGGGTCATCCGCGGCGGCAGCTGGTATTACTTCGCCGGGGTTTGCCGTTCGGCGAATCGTTTCTACCACGACCCTTCCAGCAGCCGCGGCGACCTGGGCTTTCGCCTTGTGAGGTCGGCTGATTAGTTATACGGCTTGCTTGGGGAGATAAAGGGATTCAGGGAATCACGGCCTTCACCACTCGCCCTTGCGGTTCCGGTAAGACCGGCAGAATGATATGAAGCATTTGTGTATATCACCGTATTACCCTCAGTCGAATGGTAAAATAGAGCGGTGGAACCAGTCGGTGAAACGAGAGTGTATTCGACCCGGAACCCCGCTTTCCCTGGACGACGCTCGTCAAATTGTCGAAATATATGTGGATCGCTACAACAATGCCAAACTGCACAGCACCATAGGTTATGTATCCCAAAAGAATGAACATTAAGGTCGCGAAACCAATATCTTTGCCGAACGCAGTCAAAAGTTGGAAAGAGCACGACGGCTGCGGAAAGCAATCCGTCCAATTGAAATTTAAAAAGTATTGTTAATAATTTGACATAATCTTGATTTATCATTATAATTAATTTATCGGTCGAAACGGAAGCAGGCTCTGCTGGGGTGCAACCTGCCGATAGCCTGCCCCCGCGAAGGCGGGGGGATAGACCTAAAACAACTCATCAAGACGATGATATGGGCGTGGTGAATATCATCCCCGCGTCCGAAACATTAAAAACTATTCATCGGATGATAGATTGTCCAATGCCTGAAGAAATCGGTGGTGTCAGCTAATCGATGATATGGCTTCTCAATTTGCAAATAACTCTCCAAGAACAGTCATTCCGTCCGCTGTTTCGCGGATCCGGAATTGATTCCCGACGCGCTTCGCTTGCGGGAATGACGAGTGTTGGGTTTGTCACAATTATGGGGGGACATTACTAAAAATTTCATATTCACACATATATTAAATCAGATATTCTAAGCAAATTTACTACCTAATGGAAAAGAGCCAAGAGTCCAATTCCAGGTGAACCAGTACATTACACCTTATTTTCTAGTGAAACCCTCATGAGAGGGTCTCTTCAGCGAACCCTCTCACAACTTAG
>JABMRZ010000280.1 GCA_013202315.1 Candidatus Tariuqbacter arcticus
AATCACAGTAAATAAAGTAATGAAGTAATGATTCAGAAAAAATTAGTACGCGGTGCAGCGGTAAGCGCCTGACACGGACGAGCTGGGACCAATAATTGAATAATGAACAAGGAACACCGAATTCCGAATACTTCAACAATCCTTGTTCGATATTCGATATTCATTAATCAAGAATATTTTAACCAGGAAAAGAATAAGAACAGAAGTAAGCGCCTAATAAATGGAGTCAGTCAGCTTTAAAACCCGTCTCATCCCTCTTGCGCTGTTCGTCGTGCTATCCGGAATAATCTTAATTGCCCGGTTGTTTCAAATCCAGGTGATACTGCATCCCAGATATGACCGAATAGCCGCCAAACAGCACGAAGATAAAGTCGAACTCCTGCTCCCCAGAGGAAGAATCTACGACCGCCGGGGCGTAATTTTGGGATTAAATGTGCCCCGAAGTTATTCCTATGCTGTTCATCCGGGCGATGTGAAGGAGCCCCTCGCTTTAGCCGGAGAACTCGCCCGGCTGACGGGTATGAAGAAACAATACTTCCTCCAACGCTTAAGGTCGGAATCAGACTTTGTCTGGCTGATACGGCAGCTCGACAGCGAAAAGGCGCAGCGCCTGCGGAATGTCCCCGAATTGATTGAAGAATGGGAAACCCGGCGCTTCTATCCCTTCTTAACTAATACCCCCAAAGCGGTCGGCTTTACCGACCGTGACGGAAAAGGAATCGCCGGTTTGGAGTTGGTCTACGATGAAGAACTCAGCAGTATTCCCGGCTGGGAAAACTTACCCCCCGATAAATCCGATAATTACGCTAATAGTCCCATTGGTGCGGCGGTGAAGCCCATACCCGGGGCAAACTTAATCCTGACCTTCGATAATGTCATTCATAATATCGTCAGCCGTGAAATCAATAACGCAGTGAACGATTGGCGGGCGAAAGCAGGTATGGCTCTGGTGATGCTTCCCCGCACCGGTGAAATCCTTTCTATGGTTTCTACTCCCGCATTTGACCCTAATTCTCCCGGCGATTTCATTCATCCCGACCGCCGCATTAAAAATATCGTCGATATGTTTGAACCGGGCAGCGTTTTCAAAATCGTGCCTCTCATCGCCGCCCTCCGAAGCGGAATTTCGCCTTCATACAAAATCCATTGTGAAAATGGCCGATATAAAGTCGGTGATTGTTGGATTAAGGATACTCCTCCGCGCGGAACCTTGTCCCTGGAAGACATCATCGTCTATTCATCTAATATCGGAATCGCCAAAATCGATTCGATTGTCGGCGCTGAGAACCTCTATGAAACCGCTCGTGATTTGGGCTTCGGATGCCCCACCGGAATCGAAATCCCCGCAGAAGTCAGCGGTATTTTGACCCCTCCTGCCCAGTGGGACGAAAATCTACTCGCCAGTATCGGTTTCGGACAAGGCGTCTCCGTCTCCGCACTTCAAATCGCTTGCGCATATGGCGCTATCGCCAATGACGGCGTGATTATGAAGCCCAGAATTGTCAAAGCCGAAATTCACCCCAATGGCAGATGCCTCTATTCCCAACCAGTTAAAGTGCGCAGAGCCGCTTCCCGAAAAGTGGCGGAACAAGCGACCGATATTTTAGTGCAGGTTGTCAAACGCGGCACCGGAACCGTCGCACAGATGACGACTGTCACCATAGCCGGCAAAACCTCCACCGCCCAAAAGCCAATTTCAAAGGAATTAGGATACAGCGATGAAAAATTCATTTCCGCCTTTATCGGATACACTTTGGAAGAGCCCCGCCTACTTTGCCTGGTGGTCATAGATGAACCCAAAGATCGACATTACGGGGGTTTGGTCGCCGCCCCAATATTTAAGAATATAATGAAGCAGGTCATTCCCATCATCGCCGCTGAACAGCGTGATTTAATGGGGCCGGTGGAATATTCCCCAAAAGCTGAAGAACACCGCCTTGAAGCCCCCGATTTCGTGAATATGATCCTCGAGGAAGCTCTGATACTGCTCAAGAAACAGAATACCCCCTTTAAACTGGAAGGTTCCGGCGAGAAAATCACCGCTCAAATCCCCTATCCCGGACAGATGTTCATTCCGGGTGATACTATAACCGTCTTCGCTCATCTTACCGATGCGAAGCCCAAGCTGAAAGGATTAACCGTGCGATTAGCGGCTAAACGGCTCATCTCAGCCGGATATAGCGTTAAAATCCACGGCGCAGGGATAGTGCAATCCGCTTCTTTCAGCGGTAAAAACTGCACTCTATATGCCAAAACATACCTAACTAAAGATATTTGATATTTGATATTTGATATTTGATTTGAGAACAAAAACAGAGAACAAAACGGCTCAAGTCACAAGTTTCATGGCTTATTACTCAAGGAAAACAGAATTATGCATCTTTATGAATTACAAATATATACAGAATTGCAATAAATGAACTCTTACATCGAATGAGAAAGTATCTAAACCCTAACCCCTAACCCCTAACCCCTGATCCCATTACCATATATAACAATAGCTTATGAAGTTCACTCAACTAACTATAGTCATTGAATAGTCTGTTTAATATGCTGCTTAAAGATATTCTTAAAGGTATTAAATTATTGGGAACCACCGGCAGTCTTAATACTATGATTTCCGGTTTGGCTTACGACTCCCGGAAGGTCGAGCGGGGCAGCCTCTTCTTCGCCCTTTCAGGCTTGAATATGGATGGGCATCTATTCATCGAATCCGCCTTGGAAAACGGGGCAAGAGCCATTGTGCAGGAGCGAACGCTTAACCCGAATATCGACGTCGTTCAGATTCAAGTCAGCGACTGCCGCCGCGCATTACCCATTGCCGCCGAAAATTTCTACTACCACCCCTCACACAAATTGATGCTTATCGGTGTTACCGGAACCGATGGGAAAACAAGTATATGCCGACTACTGCATTCGATTCTAAGTAGATACGGCAGCATCGGACTGATGGGAACCGTGGGAAATATTATCTTGGGACACCATCAAAACGCCACCCGAACCACTCCCGAAGCCCTGGAAATAAACCGCAACTTAAGTCTCCTGATTCAAGGCGGCGCCTATGCCGCAGTGATGGAAGTGTCTTCACACGCCTTAACTATGCGCCGAACCGATAGACTCGACTTCGACCTCGCCGTCTACAGCAACTTGTCCCCCGAACACCTCGATTTTCATCGGGATATGGAGGATTACTTCAAAGCTAAAGCCAGCCTTTTCAGCGAACTGAAACCGACAGCCAAGGCGGTTCTCAATCTCGATGACCACTACGGCAACAAATTGAAGGAAATTGCCTCCTGCCCGGTAATCGGCTATTCCCTTAAGGATAAGAACGCTCCGGTATTCGGTGAAATAATCAGCGATGATATGGACGGCATCCGGCTCAATGTATATTATGACAACGAGGTAATCGACCTCCATTCTCAGCTCTTCGGCATTCCCAACGCATATAATATCATCGCCGCCGCCGCCGCTGCATTAAGCGCGAATTGCACCATCGAAGCGATTAAAGCCGGGGTCGCCGAATTCAAAGGCGTCAAAGGGCGGTTCGAACCCATCGACTGTGGTAAATTTATCACCATAATAGACTATGCGCACACTCCCCAAGCCGTCGACAGCCTATTGAAAGTCCTGCGTTCATTAGCTAAGGGAAAGCTCCACATCGTCTTCGGATGCGGCGGCGACCGGGATAAGGGAAAACGTCCCCTGATGGCTGAAGCCGCCGAAGAAGGCGCTGATGAAATATACATTACTTCCGATAATCCGCGCTCCGAGCCGCTGATTAAAATCATTGAGGATATCGTCATGGGGCTCAAGAGACCAAAGGATGCCACCGTAATTCCCGATAGGCGGGAAGCCATCATTACTGCACTGAACTCAGCCGGGGAAGGTGATATCGTAGCCCTCGCCGGAAAGGGTCACGAAAATTATCAGATAATCGAAGGCGTATTCCACCATTTCGACGACCACGAAATAGTTGATGAATGGCTGGCAAAACGGTAAAATTCTAATTCTGATTTTCGTATTTTAACCTGAAAATAGGATTCAGGATTTGTAACGTTTTAGTTCTATTAAATAATCTCAATATTTGTCATTCTGGCAAGCGAAGAGCGTCCAGAA
>JABMRZ010000281.1 GCA_013202315.1 Candidatus Tariuqbacter arcticus
CAAAATCCGTTGTGAAGACTTTCTTCTCCATAGGCATACTGGCCTTAATAGCCAGTGAATTATCCGCTTACTTCGCTTAATCTGCTGTGAATTCTTTTGCTTTTCTCTGTGTCTCTGAGTCTCTGTGGTGATTGCTTTTCACCCTAATCCCTAATCCCTAAACCCTAAATCCTAAATCCTAAATCCTAATTCCCAATTCCTAAATCCTAAATCCTAATTCCCAATTCCTATTTTCAGAGTAAGGTAAATAAATACAAACACATACAAAACAACATAAGGTTCACAAATGAAATTTTTCATCGATACAGCCAATTTAGATGAAATTAAAGAAGCCGCCGCATTAGGCATATTGGACGGCGTTACCACAAATCCTTCCTTGATAGCCAAGGAAGGTGAAAAAGACTACCGTACTTTACTGCGCAAAATATGCGAAGTTGTCAATGGGCCGGTTTCCGCGGAAGTGATCGGCGTTGAAGCCGACATTATGGTCGAAGAAGCCAAGAGCTTAGCCCAAATTCATCCCAACATCACCGTAAAAATCCCTATGACAAAGGAGGGGATAAAGGCGGTCAAAATACTATCTGAAATGAGCATCAAAACCAATGTGACTTTGGTTTTCTCAGTTCCGCAAGCGGTTTTGGCGGCGAAGGCGGGGGCGACTTTCGTCAGCCCTTTCGTGGGCAGGCTGGACGATATTTCGCATTATGGAATGGATTTAGTGAGGGATATTGTAACCGTCTTTGATAATTATGGCTTCACCACCGAAGTTTTGACCGCTTCGGTGAGGAATCCGCTACATTTTGTGGAGGCGGCTTTGGCGGGTTCGCATGTCATCACCGTGCCTTTCAAGGTGATTGAACAGATAATCAAACATCCTTTAACTGATAGAGGAATTGAGAAATTTTTAGCGGATTGGGAAAAAATTCAGTAGTGTATTATGGATAAGAAAACATATCCTGTAGTTATCTAACGAGGAGAAAGCGGGAAATACATTGCTTCCTGCCCTTCGATTGAAGGATGCTGCAGCCAGGGCGATACTATCGCTGAAACATTGACGAATATTCAGGAAGCAATCATCCTTTGCTTGGAAGTTATGCGGGATAGGCGGTCTTTCCGAGAATGAAGACCGTTTACCAAAATGTGTGCTGTTGACTCTCCGCAGTCTACAGCAAATATAGCGATTTTCAAAACAAATGTCCGATAATTCACGCAGGGCGGGGAGACCCCGCCCCTACACATAGGACATTGTTTTCAAGAACTGATATACTTGAAATATAGGAGCATAGCATCGAGTGCGGAGACTTGATGCCATATTAAAATCGCGTAGATATTGCGTTTTCGGACAGGTACTTAGGAGCTGAAGTGTTCACTTATATGAAATATTTCCTCGGCGGGGTGTTCGCCGGGATAATCGTCCTGCTGGGGCTTTTATATTTCGCGCACAATGACAGCGGGGAATTCGGTTCCGGGGAAGTGGAGATCGTCCCCGCCGCATTAGCGGACGAGGAGAAGATTTACCAATCGCGCCGTAACGCTATCACCCGGGCAATCCAAGCCGCTTCGCCCGCGGTAGTGGGGATAAATGTCACTCAGGTGAAGGAATACCGCTACCGCAGTCCGTTTTGGGACGACCCGTTTTTCCGTAATTTTTTCCCGGACCGGATTTATCGGCAGAAGGTGCAAAATCTCGGTTCCGGATTCATAATCTCCTCCGATGGTTATATCGTTACCAATGAACATGTAGTTCACAATGCGATGGAAATCATCGTCACTATGGCGGATGGGAGTCAACATAATGCGCAGATTGTGGGCACGGATTACCTCACCGATGTGGCGCTGTTGAAAATCGACGACGGGCACCTGGAGCATTTGCGCTGGGGGGATTCAAACGACATCATAATCGGTGAATGGGCTATCGCCATAGGGAATCCCTTTGGACTTTTTTCCAACAACGCTCATCCCACCGTTACTGTCGGGGTTATATCCGCGGTTGACAGGGATTTCCAACTCAATCGGGAAGGGAAGCTTTATCAGAATATGATACAGACCGACGCTTCCATCAACCCCGGCAATTCGGGCGGTCCATTGTTGAACAGCGAAGGGGTGGTCGTCGGTATCAATACTATGATTTTTTCCGAAAGCGGCGGTTCCATCGGCTTGGGATTCGCTATCCCTTCCAATAAAGTTCAGGAAGTAATCGAAATCCTGAAAGAAGCCGGCACTGTCAACCGCAACTATTGGATAGGCATTTCAATACAGGATATCACACCGTTGATAGTAATGGCGCTGGGGTTGGAAGAACCGAGCGGTGTGGTGGTGACCGACATCGACCTGAAATCCCCGGCTGATAAAGCGGGAATGGAAGTGGCGGACATAATCAAACTAATGGACGGGCGGAAGGTAATCGACAAGGAAAGCATCCAGCGTGTTTTGAATTCCAGGGATTACAGAGTCGGCGATTCACTCACTTTTCAGGTATATCGCGACGGGAAGCTCATTAATCTGAAGCTGGAACTGGAAGCGCTGCCGAGGTAAATGGAAAATGGAAAATGTAGAATGTAAAATGTAGAGTTAATAATTTGGTAATATTTTAGCTCTATTAAAAAGAAAATCGCCAATATTATGTTTA
>JABMRZ010000282.1 GCA_013202315.1 Candidatus Tariuqbacter arcticus
AATCCCCCTTTTTCAAAGGGGGACCTCGGTGCATCCACAAATTCCCCCCTTTCATAAAGGGAGGCAAGGGGGGATTTTTCAATGTGCATATTCAAAACAATATACAAAATACATTCGCTGGTCAGTATAATAATCTTACTTACCCATACAAAATAGCGAAGAGAATTTTTTTTCTTACTTACTGAAGCTCTTGTAAAAGTCCTGTATCCACCATTTTGTCATTCTGAACGAAGTGAAGAATCTATTGTTTATTTTAAACTTAACATATAGAGAGGCCCTTCACTGCGTTCAGGGTGACACCTTTTCGCGACTTTTGCAAGAGCCTCATCAATTACCAAACATTTACTCCGAAGGTGATTTGCCATTCATTTTGGGAACCGCCAGTCCATTCATTCCAGCGCCATCGTCCTTGCAAAGTATAGTATTCCAAAGGTTCCCATTGCACCGTCGCTTCGGCGGTTATAATTTCTATTTTATCACCCGACAGAAATGGTGAATCAACTTGCGCCTGGTCTGGAGGAATATTAATGTCTCCACCGGCATTTATCTCCTCGGTATTCTCGCCATGCTGGGTGAACGCCGCTGAAATCCCCGCCGTCCAGCAGTAATGAGGGCGCCAGCGAACCCCCAAATACCAACTTTGGCTGTTGGGCGGTAAAAAATGACCCAGGCTCGAATTCCAATTCTTGTAAGTGTTGATGGGGAAAAAATGCGTGTAACAAAATGGGTCAATGCGGGTATATTCAAAAGTGACATCCAAATCGTTCAACCCGGCGGGATTAACTAAAAAACATCCGCCCAGATATGCAAATTTGTTGCCGATATAGTCCGTCCCCAATTTCCCGGTCTGCATATCGTCGATGAAAAATTCCCCGTAAAGCGTAACCCCTCGAAGCAGGTTTAATTCAATATCCCCTGACCAGCTCACATTATCCATATCACCCAAATTATGTTCGGCGGAATAATAAAGATTCACCGGGTTTAAGTATGCCGGTTCCAGCCCCCTTTCGCCGTAAATCACCGATTCGTTTAAGCCGATTTCCACTCCTCGGCAAGGATAAATTTCCAATCTGTGGGCGGCGATGAATTTCCTTTCGCTGATACTGCGGATTCGACCGCTGGCGGTGGTGTCTTGTGATTGATAAATTGGCGGATATGGATGCAAAGCGCCGGTTAGATAGATGAATCGCAGTAATTTCCCCACATCGTACCTTGCCGAGAGGTAATCAAACGGCGGCGGATTATCGGAAAGCAACAGATTTCCCCGGCGCCCGCTGCCCCAGCGGTTATCCCCCCTGCCAAAATCAACCAACAGATTCCCCCATTGAAACGCCATTACCGCCCGCGTGATGTCATAATAACAGACATCCCCGCCATCCATAGTCACATATCCCGCGTGGTCTGAATAGAGTTTCTCCCTTTCATCTTTATTGTAGGGTCCGCGTCCAGTCTCCATATTATCTCGAAAATCGAAATAGCATCCAACCTGTTCCGACAATTCTGCGGTGAAATAAAAGCCGCTGGTACGCCTGACGATAACATCTCCGGCCGAATCCTCCAGCGCATCCCAATACAAAACAGGATTCAAGTCGAGCTCCACATTCCCTACATTCAGACTATACAAGTTACAGCCGTCCCGGTATAGCGGCGAATTTTCCCACAATCGCGCACGCATCTTGGAAATTCGCGAAGGCGATTGTTCAGCAAAAACCCCTTCTGCGCCAATGAATTCTACCGCGAAGCGGGACAGTTCTGCCTTTTCCCGCCGAGTCAAACGCCAGCGGTCAGGGTCACTCGAATGGACTCGCCATACCTCCAGCAGATAATCGCCGATTCCACCACGGGTCAACGGACGGCTGTTTGCCCGAAAGAAGATGTACCCTCTGGTCTCAAGCCGCTCCAAATACGCATAGACCGGATGCCCAACCGGAACCGGAACACTGCTTTGACCATGACCGGAATCCGCCAGGCTTAAAAGCGCAATAACCGCGAGTAAAACAATGCCAACAAAACAGGTTGAAGGATTGCCTGAAATTCTAATCATCGTCCTTTTTATCTATGTATGCTATTTATAATCTGCTTTATAATTTACTCTATCAAGTGGAGTCGGCTAATCGTTGATATTGCTTCTCAATGTTCGAGCAATCCCCATAATACCGTCATTCCAGCAAACGAAGCGCTTCGGGAATCGATTCCGGACAAGCCGGAATGCCGGTATTATGGGGATTGCTCGAACATTGAGAAGCAATATCAACGATTAGCCGACTCCACTTGGTAGAGTAAATTATAAAGCAGATTATAAATAGCA
>JABMRZ010000004.1 GCA_013202315.1 Candidatus Tariuqbacter arcticus
ATACATCACCCTTTGTCGTTACTGGAACACCCTGGCATTCCCGTCCCCTACTGTCATTCCCGCTCCCCCCTGTCATTCCCCCCGCATGCTTTTAGCGGGAATCTCCACGCTTAATTATGCCGGCTGTTCGGTATGATAGTTCACCCACACAAAACAGCAGGCGGCCATATAACCTATACGAATTATCCAACCCGCCGGAAGATTTTCCTTATTTGAAAAAGACTATAATTGGCGCTCTTAACCTGAGAATTGGGGGTATGCTCATTTGAATAAATTTCGCTTCAAATTCGCAATTTATTCATACCTGCGCCCCAAGTTGCGCTATTTGCAGACATAGAATTATAAATCTATAATAATCGCAAATTAAGTGCCAAATTTAGTCCAGGTTAATAAACCGGTCAACAATTTAACTTTTCAAATAAATGGTAAGCATCAAAGCGGATCGGACAATGGGCAAAACAATAACCACGGTTAAAATTTGCTTTTAACTCACTACACCTCGTCCAGGTTAGGGTTTGGGATTTATCAGATTAAAATTACCATTCCCCCTGTCATTCCACCATGCTTTCAGCGGGAATCCACTATAAAAGATTTGTATTTCCATATTTCTTTGCGTATATTTATACCCGATGCGCCCCACCCTGCCCGCCAGCCGGCGGATTCATAATGACAATATCGATGAGTTTTGATTTTTACAACAGGCTCTATTGACACAATTATCTGCTTAATTCGCTTAATCTGCTGTGAATTTTTATCATTTCTCGAACAACTATAATATTACCTCAAATCAATAAATACAAAAGGAGCGTGAAAAATGAAAAACCTGTCAATCTTATTAGCCTTAATCGCTGTGCTGATTACAGTAAATCAAGTCTGTGCCCAACCCCAGCCGCCGGACACGCTGTGGACCAAGACTTATGGGGGGATAGACAATGATTGGGGGAGATGTGTACAACAAACTACTGATGGAGGATACATCATCGTTGGAGATACATATTCATATGGGAGTGGAGTTCGTGATATTTATTTAATAAAAACTGATTCTTTAGGTAATGAAGAATGGTTTCAAACTTTCAACGGCAGTGATTCTGATTGCGGATATGGCGTTAAGCAAACTATTGATGAAGGATATATAATTGTCGGAACTATGAATGTATCAGCACCTCCAGCAAGTGAAATTATGTTAATTAAAACGAACTTTTTTGGAATTGAGGAATGGCGAAGAAATTTTATAGAAGAAGAGACCGCCGTCAGTCAAGATATTCAACTAACAGATGATGGAGGATATATAATTGCAGGATGGTCTGAATCTTATAGCGGAGAACAAGATTTTTATCTTGTAAAAACTGATATATTTGGTGATTCAATTTGGACACGAACCTACGATGGTGGTGGTAGCGATTGTGGTCGAAGCGTTCAACAGACTATTGACGGAGGTTATATTGTAGTTGGTGAAACTTATTCATATAGTCCACAATATAATGTGAATGTATCTCTAATTAAAACCGATTCACTGGGAAATGAAGAATGGTGTAAAGTATTTGGAGGTGAAGAGAATGATGCTGGTCATTGTGTTAAACAGACTACAAATGGGGGATATATCATAGCTGGAAGAACAGAATCTTTCAGTAGTAATGATCATCATGATGTTTATTTGATTAAAACAGATTCTTTAGGTAATGAAGAATGGTATAAAACTTTCGGAGGTATAGAATATGAAGAAGCTTATAGTATTGATATTGCTTCCGATGGAGGCTATATTATTGTAGGGCGTTCTAATTCTTTTAGTAGTGGTGATTATGATATTTATATAATTAAAACTGATTCGTTGGGAAATGAGGAATGGTATCAAACTCATGGAGCAACTAATAGTGATTGGGGTAGTAGCGTACAACTAACAGATGATGCTGGATACATTGTTGCTGGTTGGACTGACTCCTTTGGTTTTGGTGGTAACGATGTATGGCTGTTGAAAATTGCCCCAGATGTTCCCGTTATTCAAATTGAACCTAATATTTGCGCTTTTGGAATACTGGAAGTTGGTTATCCGGAAAACATGCAAATAGAAATGACAAACGAAGGTTACGGCGAGCTCATCATCTCTGAATTCCTCATCAACCCCCCCTTCTCCTGCCAAATCATCTCCGGCGATTCGACCTTATCTTATGGCGACACCACCACCATCGAAATAACCTTCGACCCGCCGGAAGTCGGCTATTACATCGATTCCCTGGGCATCGTTTCCAACGCATCTAACGAAGACACCGCCTGGGTTCACCTCGAAGGCGAAGGCGGAATCATCCCCGCCCCGGTCACCGGCTTGACCATCGAAATCATAGGATCAGACGCCGTCCTGACCTGGAACCCGGTCGACACCACCATTCACGGCAACCCCATCACGGTTGATACATACATCATCTTCTATTCGGAAATCCCCTACGCCCCGGATTCGCTCTATTTCTATCTTTGGAATACCCCCGACACCACTTTCACCCATATAGACGCCGCCTTTTTCGCCGATTTGATGTTTTATGAAGTGGTCGCTTTTGTCGGGGAAATCGGCGAATTGGATTTTAACCCCGCTTTCAGGATGAGCGATTTTAAAGCGGTTTTAAAAGATAATTTCCGGTAAAGCAGCAGTAATTCCCGCTCCATCCTGTCATTCCCGTCCTCCCCTGTCATTCCCGCATGCTTTTAGCGGGAATCCATCTTCAAGAAAAACAAGAAAAACGATTCCAGACAAGCCGAAATGACCAATAACGGTGAGCCTACAGCCTATAGCCCACAGCCTAAAGCCTTTTCATTTTCTCCGTGTCTCCGTGTCTCCGTGGTAAATATTTATCTCCCCTTTTTTTGAAAATCACACCCATATAGCTTATATTAAAAGATTACAATCTGACTTATACCGATTCCCAAAAGTTTTTTCCTATGTTCATAATTGTAGGGACAGATCATCGATCTGTCCAGGGCGGATTAATAATCCGCCCCTACAAAAACAT
>JABMRZ010000283.1 GCA_013202315.1 Candidatus Tariuqbacter arcticus
TAGGCTACAGCCTATTTTCAGGATAAAGATTCACAGTAAATTTAGAAATGAAGTAATAGTTCTGAAAAATTAGAAATATCGAGAATTTTTTGTCGATGTGGGCGCAGTAAGCGCCTAACCGCATATTTACAGCGGATAGTCATATTATTCTGTATCGAATTGGCAGTCTTAAAATGCAAAAACTAGCCGAGGTTGTTGAAAAGGTGATTGAAATCATTCAGCGCTAAAATTCTTTTTACAGGTTTCAATATATATAACTATAAATATTATCACCAATATAAGGATAACCCATAATGAAAACTAAATTCGATCAGGTCTACCAATTTAAAACTACACTAAGAGGCGCAAAACCTCCCATCTGGCGGCGGATACAAGTTCCGGAAACCTATACATTCTATGACTTGCATGTCGCCATTCAAGATGCTATGGGGTGGGATGATTATCATATGCATGAATTTGAATTAGTCAATCCTGCAACCGAGACAAATGTACAGATTGGAATTCCTGATGAAGTAATCGGATATGACAGCGGGCGAGAGATTCTCACGGGATGGAAGCAGAAGATTGCCAAATGGTTTACTATGGAAAATAAATCAGCGATATATGTCTATGACTTCGGTGATAACTGGGAACATATTATTAAATTGGAAAAAATCCTCCCCAGAAAAGACGGCGTAAAATATCCGGTATGTACTGCCGGTAAACTCGCTTGTCCTCCTGAAGATTGCGGAGGCATTTGGGGATATGCGGATTTCCTGGAAATCATAGGCGACCCCGACAATGAAGAATACGAAGAAATGATGGAATGGATCGGCGATGAATTCAACCCTGAACATTTCAGTCCGAATGAAGTGATTTTCACCGACCCAGCCAAACGCCTGAAAGCCGCTCTTCAAAGATAATAAACCCGAATATGAACTATTAAGCAAACAGACTATCATATACTATGAACCAAGAAAACATCCCTTCCCTCCTTGATACCGAAATCGCCGGTTTCCAAGAGTTAGAAGAAAAAATCGAACGGGTTTTAGAGCGGTTGGCGGAGTTGAAAACCGAGCGCGACGAGATGCTCAAACAAAAAACCGAATTGGAAAACATCCTGCGACAGAAAGAGGCGCAGATCAACCAACTCCAAGAAAGACTTATTGCCGCTGAACGGAGAACGCTTTCACCCGAGAAGGAAGAAATGATTAGGAACCGGCTGAAGAATTTGATAGACAAATTAGAGGATTTTCAGTAACAGTCTTATCATAGTGATATGGCAGAAAAAGAAAACGATTGATTAGACCGAGGCTTTTGTTATTTACATTAAGATTTTTACAAATTCATTGTTGAAGTCTATCTCTTACATTTGTGTAAGCATATGTAATTCACAAAGATGCGATATTTGTTCTTGAGACACGAGACTTGAGACTTTCTGTTCACGGTTCTCTGCCGATGCCATTAAAATGAATTCTCCGTATATCTGTTAATATGAAGACTATTGGCGGTATTAAAGGTGATTATAGTAAATATCTTAGGATATGATTATCCTTTAAAGGGCGATTTTAAGCCGGAACACATCAGAAAAATCGCGCTTAAACTCGATTTGAAAATGCGGGAAGTCCAGAATTCTCTTCAGACAAAATCGATAGAGAAAACCGCTGTCATCACCGCTTTGAATATCGAAAATGAACTCACTACGGCTCAGGAATCAAGAGAATCAATCGTGAATGAGTTGGAAAAAAGAACTAATGATTTAATAAATACCCTGGAAGCAGCGCTTCAAAATACCTTCAAACAGTCGGACAATTTATAATCCTGCGGAGTTCCCCTTCGGCAAAAAAAGAACCAACACTATTTAATAGGAAGCCTGTCTCTCAAGCGTCTATAGCAAGCCTCACCGCCCTTTTCCAGGGCGGATTCAGTGGTAGTTAGAAGCGTTTAGGAAGGTATCCACTGTATCTGTTCAGGTTCTCTATTAATGCCGATGATGGGAATACTCCGCAGGTTTTTTTACTCGTCGACTACAATTGAGATGCGCACTAATTTGGATTTAAAACTTTTTTGTATTAAATTATTATATTGTGCAGCTTTTAAAATAAATATAAATTAATCAGCAAACTTGGAATGTATCGATGGAATTGCCATTTGTAGAGCTGGTTTTGGTTGTTCTTGTTTCTCTTTTAGCTGGATGGTTCCTTCGCATTATCATCGACCGTTCGCGGACGAATTCTGCTGAAGCTTTAGCAAAAAAAATGGTGGCTGATGCTGAAAAAGAAGCAGAAACCCTGAAAAGGGAAAAGCTCATCGAAGCCAAAGATGAGTTCCTGCGGCTAAAGCAGGTATTAGACGATGAACATGAGCGAAAACGAAATGAACTGCTGGAAATTGAACGCCAATACCGAGACAAAGAACACACACTGAATCGTAAGCTCGATAAAATCGAACGGAAAGAGGCCGAAAACGAGCGTCTCGGAACCGAATTGGAAGACAAAATAAAAATCCAGAAAGTCAAAGAAAACAACCTCGATAGACTTATCAGGGAACAGAACCTCAAACTTGAAAAAATCGCCCGAATGACCACGGAAGAAGCTATTGATCAACTTAAAAGCAACTTAACCGATCAAGCAAAACAACAATCAGCAGAAACGATCAAGGAGATCCGAGACCAAGCCAGACGGCAAGCAAACCGTGAAGCGCAGGAAATTATCGTCTCCGCCATTCAGCGAAGTGCGGCTGACCACACCGTCGAATGTACTGTCTCGGTGGTAAATCTTCCCTCCGATGAAATCAAGGGAAGAATCATCGGCCGTGAAGGGAGGAACATCAGAGCATTCGAAAACGCCACCGGAGTCGAAATAATCGTCGATGACACCCCTGAAGCGGTGATTATCTCCGGATTCGATCCTTTGCGCCGTGAAATCGCCAGAATGGCGCTGGAAAAGCTGATGGCGGACGGAAGAATTCACCCCGGCAGAATCGAAGAGACGGTCAACAAAGCCGAAAAAGAAATGGATGAAAAATTGGTCGCCATCGGGGAACAGGCGATGATGGATACCGGCGTTCACGGACTGCATTCCGAATTGGTTATAATCCTGGGTAAACTTCAATTCCGTACTAGTTATGGACAAAATGTCCTGCAGCATTCCATTGAAGTCAGTCTGCTGGCGGGATTAATGGCGGCGGAATTGGGACTGGAAGCGAAACTGGCTAAACGAGCCGGTCTGCTGCACGACATCGGAAAAGCAGTCGACCGCGGCACCGAAGGGACGCATACCGAACTCGGAGTCGAACTGGCGAGAAAGTATAAGGAATCACGAACTATAGTCGAAGCCATCGCTTCGCACCATGAGGATGTGGAATTCACTTCATTGGTAGGAGTGCTGATCCAAGCGGCGGACGCTATATCCGGCTCAAGACCGGGCGCTCGCCGGGAAACCCTGGAAGGGTACATTAAACGGCTGGCAAAGCTGGAAGAGGTGGCCGAATCTTTCCACGGCGTCTCCAAATCCTTCGCCATTCAAGCCGGGCGGGAGGTTCGTATTATGGTGGAGCATGATAAAATCACCGATGCCCAGGCTGAACGATTAGCTTCCGATATCGCCCAAAAAATCCAGGAAGAAATGGAATACCCAGGGCAGATTAAAGTCACGGTTATTCGAGAATTCAGGGCAGTCGATTTCGCCAAGTAGTATATGAATTAGACAATTCATATAAAAGAAACAAATTATAAGCCGGTATAGGATTGCTTCTCAGTAATTTATAATTTTATTTCCTTTTTTTACAAAATAAAATTTGAAAGGATAATAATGCCAAGAATACTGATTACCGCAATTTTATTCTGTATTGGATATGTCTTTAGTAGAACTTTTGGTATTTCCTATGATTTCCCAAATAGGGAGATTTTGATTTTCACCCTGGCGTTTGCATTATCCTACTTTGATAAATATCCACGATTAAACTCTTTAGCGGTTATTTTCGCATTAAGTGCTATAGCATTATATGTATTATCTTTGGTGGTGGAACTTCCTGTGATTAGTTCCATCGAGGAACTCGATATTTCTAAGGAATGGATTTATCGGCCCGGTTTAGGATTAGCGGCATGTGAGATAATAATATTTTGGGGTGCAGACTTAATCACATTTCCAACTGGAAGGAGAAGGTAATGAGAAATATAATCTCAAGGGAAATATTTATTTTATATATTATACCTCTTATCCTAATGTTGACTGTTTTAGTTTTATATATAGGTTATTTCTCACCTATATATCAATACTCTCAAATGCATTTAATAATATTCATAGTTACCGTGGGTGTTATTACAGTTTCCATGGCTATTTTTACATCTTTCATTATGAATATAAGAACTACTATGACAAAAGAAATATTTAGAATAGAAGATAAGATTAAAATCATTAATTATAAGATATTGGATGTATTTCCTGACAGCAAAAAATATCCTGAATTGAAAACGGCTATTAACGACTTTCTAAAGCGATCTAATTTCCTCAAGAATGTCTATATAATATCTGATTATAGGAATGAAAAAGCGCTCTCGGCTGTTATTACAGCTATCGAAGATTTCAAGCTTAGCCCGGTTATTACTAAAGAAAATGTGCGTTTTGATTTAAATCTCTGGGATTCCATTCAAGTGCATATGTTATGTTCAAAATTCATAATTGTTCTGATTACACCATCCGCAAAGGAATATCCCGGATATGTGAGTGAATCTATCAGTCCGAATCTTTGGCTTGAATTCGGATTTGCTCAAAGTCTGGAGCGTGATCGTAAAATATATATGTTAGTCGAAAAAAATATAAAGCTTCCTTCTGATATTCAAGGAAAACATTATGATGAAGTTGATATAGACAACACTGCAGATATTCATAATAAGGTGAAGAATTGGTTATCTAAGGTTGCTCTTGAATAGTAATTCGCAATAATTTGAAAAACAATAATCTCATAATCCTCTTCATCGCCGACATCGTTGGCAAACCCGGCTTGGATATAACTACGCTGTATCTCCCCGGATTGATAAAAAAATACGACGCCGACATTATCATCGCCAACGGTGAAAACGCCCATCAGGGCAAAGGGATGACCGAAACCCTCGCCGCTCAATACCATTCTATCGGCATCGACGTTATCACCGGCGGCAACCATATTTGGGATAACTATAAGGTTTTCACCGCATTCAAGAACGACCCCAATTTGCTCAGACCCATCAACTATCCGCGCGGGCTTCCGGGAAAAGGCTACATTATCCATACCGTTAAAAGCGGAATTAAAGTGGGGGTCTTGAATATCCAGGGGCGCACTTTTATGCAGCCCATCGATTGTCCCTTTCAGGCGGCGAAATCTGTGGTGGAAAAGATTAATACCGAGACTAATATCATCATCGTCGATTTCCACGCAGAAGCCACCGCTGAAAAACGAGCGATGGGATGGTTCTTGAACGGGAAAGTATCCGCTTTGCTGGGCACTCATACTCATGTTCAAACCGCCGATGAACAGATACTTCCCGGCGATACAGCTTATATCACCGATGCGGGGATGACCGGGCCTCATCATTCCGTAATCGGTATGAAAAAAGAAGTGGCTATCCGACGATTCACTATGCAGACTCCACAGAAGTATGATATTGCTTCCGAAGATGTCCGCTTTCAGGGTGTTGTGGTTGAAATCAACCCTGCGAATGGGAAGGGTGTGTCAATAGAAAGAATATCGCTGCCTTGAAGCTTTCAACATTGCTTACGAAACTTGGTTTTATTCGATATTTTCTGCAAATTATACTATAGTAGGTTTCTCTTCTATGTTTTGACAGGAACTCAATCTATATGAATATGACGAGCAATCTAAAAGACTCAATTCACGCACAGAGTGTTGCTGAAATCATAGAGTTTATTAGTCAATTCCCTGAGACTGCAATCTTTAGAGGTGAAAA
Source organism: Candidatus Tariuqbacter arcticus (assembly GCA_013202315.1). Lineage (GTDB taxonomy): Bacteria > Electryoneota > Tariuqbacteria > Tariuqbacterales > Tariuqbacteraceae > Tariuqbacter > Tariuqbacter arcticus. The sequence goes on from JABMRZ010000283.1 coordinate 5,927, forward strand.
TAATATATATGATACCTTGAAACCGAAAGTCGGACGACTTTTCGACAATTATTGTAATAAATCTGCTCTTCAAAATTTTGAATCGTCTTTTGAAAGCTTTGAGACTTCAATAATTGATGATTTTGTTAGATATTGTGAACCTTACTTAGAAAATGTTAGTGTTGAAGATGAAGTTAAAGTATTGACGATCGGTCAGCATTATGGATTACCTACAAGATTATTGGATTGGACAGAAAATATCCTCGTGGCAATCTATTTTGCTATTGAAGGAAATAACGAGAGTGACCGTCGCATCTATATATATGATACAAAACGTATAATCGGAATTGAAGAAGTTTTTTCTGATAAATTAACTCTTATTCATAAGTATTATCCGCCAATAATTCACAAGAGAATTATCAGCCAATCTTCACTGTTTACTGTATATAGATATCCTTATATAGACATGAGAGAACATGTAAAGGATGGAAAAGATCAAATATTCGCCGAAATCCAGATTCCTTATAAAAATGTAGTAGGCATTAGAGGTGAATTGAGTAAATTGGGAATTAACGGAAAATCAATATGGCCAGATATTGATGGAGTTGTTAAATACATTGAATGGTTTTTCTCAGAGAAATACACTGAGTTAAAACAATAATAGAAGTTTATATGCCTGGAAAATCATCACATAAGCCTGGTAATATTGCTCCTCGTTCAGGTCAATATAAAATTATCGGACCAAGAGGAGGTTCAACCGGAAAAGGTAAAAGAACTATTGTCCGAGGGGAACCATTTCCTCCAACACCGAAAGCCGGACAACGTTACAAAATGGTGAATCCTACTAAGCATAAGTCTAACAAGTAGTAATTTATTCCACAGAATTCTAACCAATCCGGCAAAATATTTGGTTGTTTTCCAGGTAAATTTGGATATGTATCCAATTTTCTAAAATATTAGTCTATTCCCCGGTGGCTCAATGGTAGAGCGGGTGGCTGTTAACCACTAGGCTGGCGGTTCAAGTCCGTCCCGGGGAGCTTGTATGAGGCTTTAATGTTATATGGTGAGACCTTTTTCCACTGGTATAACCTGGAATATCGGCATACGGGGATAGGTTTGTTGACCCCGAATATGGTTCATTACGGCAAAGCGGAAACGGTTATAGAAAAGAGGAATGAAGTTCTGATGTAGGCGTTTCTGAAATATCCGGGGAGATTCAAAGGGCAAATTCCTAAGGCACCAGAGTTGCAAAGGAAAGTCTGGATCAATCCACCGAAACTTGTAAAAATCGTTTAATGTGGTTAATTTTGATAAACAACGGTGTCCAATTTTGCTTGGCACATACCGTTAGCGATTTAAAAATAGGAGAATTTTTTATGGAAAAAATCAGAATTGCGATTGTAGGTGTCGGCAACTGCGCGAGTTCGTTACTTCAAGGAATCGAGTATTACAAGGACAAGAACAGCGAAGAATCGGTAGGTCTGATGCATTGGGACATCGGTGGCTATAAACCATTCGATATCAAGGTGGTGTCCGCATTCGATATCGACCGCAGAAAGGTGGGGGAGGATATTTTTAAAGCCATTTTTGCGCCCCCGAATTGCACCACGATATTTTATCAGAATATGCCAGAGGCAAAGGTGAAGATCAGGATGGGCAGGGTGCTCGACGGCTTCTCCGAACATATGAAAGATTTTAACGATGAATGTACTTTCGTTTTAAGCGATGAAAAAGAACCCTCTGCTGAAGATATAGTCGGCGCTTTAAGGAACTCAGGCGCCGAAATCCTCTTGAATTATCTTCCCGTCGGCTCCGAATTAGCCACCAGATTTTACGCCGAATGCGCCCTAGAGGCGGGCATCGCCTTCATAAATAATATACCAGTTTTCATCGCCAGCAACCCCGAATGGGCGGAAAAATTCAAAAGCAAAAAACTGCCCATCATAGGCGACGATATAAAAGCCCAGTTGGGAGCCACCATTACCCATCGTACCCTCGCCGATTTATTCAAAAAAAGAGGGGTGAAATTAGAAAGGACTTATCAGTTGAACACCGGGGGCAACACCGATTTTTTAAACATGCTGGATCGAAGCAGGCTTGCTTCGAAGAAAGTATCGAAGACCGAGGCGGTTCAATCCGTTCTGGCAAAAAGACTTGAAAATGAAAACATTCACATCGGTCCCAGCGATTATGTCCCCTGGCAGAAGGACAACAAGGTCTGTTTCATCAGGATGGAGGGTAGACTTTTCGGCGATATGCCGATGAATATAGAACTTCGACTTTCAGTTGAGGATTCCCCCAATTCGGCGGGTGTGGCTATTGACGCTATCAGGTGCTGTAAACTGGCGCTCGACAGGGGTATCGGCGGAATTTTGTATTCACCCTCGGCGTATTTCATGAAGCATCCCCCCCGGCAGTTCACCGATGATGAAGCTTACAGAATGACCGATGAATTCATTGCCGGGAAGCGAAAGGATTAGTAGTGTGAAATGTCTCGTAAATGCCGCGGGCAAGGGTGATAGGTTGGTGGGAAAAGGCGATTCCAAGCCCCTTGTTTCACTTTTGGGATTATCACTCATCGCGCGCGTCATATTGACATGTTATAAAGCGGGGATCGATGAATTCTATATCATCACGGGATACAATAGGGAAAAGTTAGAGGACTTCCTCGCAAGACTCAGTAATGATAGAAATATCAACATAACATGCATTTACAATGATGAATGGGAGAAGGAAAACGGGCTGTCGGTTCTTAAAGCGAAGGATTTGTTGAATGAAAATTTCATATTAACCATGTCGGATCATATTTACGAGCCTGATATACTAAAACGACTGATGGACGAACCGATAGAAGACGATGAAGTAGTTTTGGCTGTCGATTACAACACTAATTCCAACAGCCTGGTCGATGCTGACGATGTAACAAAAGTCCTCATCGACGATGAATATATTACGGGTATCGGGAAGGATATCACCGAATATAACGCTTACGACACCGGAATTTTCCTCTGTACACCGGCAATCTTCGGCGCCATTGAAAGGAATATAACCGAAAATTCCGATACTACTTTATCCGGAGGCATAAGAACTTTAGCCGCTGAGGGAAAAGCGAAGGGATTTGATATAAAAGACGGCTTTTGGATCGATGTCGATGATGAAGAAGCGCTTCTGAAGGCTGAAAAACGATTAGTGGAAGGATTAATAAAACCCACCGACGGTCCTGTGTCAAGGTTTATCAACAGACCGGTTTCTGCGAAGATAACGAAATGTTTGCTGAAATTCGACATTACTCCAAATCAAATTTCATTATTGTCTTTTCTCCTCTCATTGTTAGGTGCCGCATTATTCTTCCTGGGGAACTATATTGCGCTCGCTGTTGGCGCAATCCTGACTCAGCTTTCTTCCATCGTTGACGGCTGCGACGGCGAGATCGCCCGGCTGAAATTCAAAGAAAGTGATTACGGCGGATGGTTTGACTCGGTATTGGACCGGTATGCCGATGCTTTTTTACTCTTTGGATTGACAATATATGTGCTCAAGACCGGTGGGGAATTACCAACTTTGATCATCGGCTTCCTGGCTATCATCGGCTCATTTATGAACAGCTATACCGCCGACAAATACGATGGTTTAATGAGAAGGATGATTAGATTTGGGAAGAAGCGTTTTAGAATAGGGCGCGATGTCAGGATGTTCATAATATTTATTGGCGCCCTTCTGAATCAGGCTTTTGGGGTGCTGGTTATAATCGCTTTGCTGACGAACATAGAAAATATACGGAGAATAATTGTCTGTTATAAGAAAAGAGAGTTATAGTCGCATCAAGAAAAGGATCGAGAAAATTGTTTCCGGGTCTGCTGTCCCTGAAGATTCCATTCATTCCCAAAATACTCTGGAATGGCTGATTAAACTGTCGCCGGAGGCTGATGAAGCGTTGGAAATAGCCGCTCTCGGTCATGACATTGAGAGAGCCATTAAGGAGCGGAAGGTAAAACGATCCGATTACAGCTCTTACGATGAATTTAAGCGGGCTCACGCCCTTAACAGCGCTAAAATATTAAAAGAAATTATGATTGAATGCGATGCTGCTGAGGAATTCATTGAGGATGTCTGTTCACTCGCAAATCATCATGAAACGGGCGGGAATGAACGAGCAGATTTGTTGAAGGAAGCGGATGCGATTTCATTTTTCGATGTCAATCTGCCAGGGTATTTCAATCGCAGCGGTATCGAAGCGACCAGAAAGAGATGTTTATGGGGTTTGAAACGATTATCGAAAAAAGGGAGGAAAATCATTGCCAACTTCAAATATGAAGATGAGGAACTTGCCAGGATATTTTAAGGTGAATCAAAAGATAAAATTACAGAATTTATCGAAAGTTTAAAATAAACAGAGAGAAAAAAGTGAGTGCAAGGAGAAATTATTGTTCCAACTCAAATCACAGTTGCACAAACGCACCTGTTCGCCATTGTCCCATGTGTGGTGAGGTGGTAAACAAAGATGTCGCTGATCAGGGAATATCTCGGAGGCGTTTTTTTACACCAGGCGTTCCGATGACCAGCGTTTGATTCATGAAGAGGAGTTTTCGATCCGGTAGGAGGCGAATGATATTTGAACAATATCGAGAATATATTTGATTATTTCAATCGTGCAGCTATATTCAGGAATACTGGTAATAGACATAAGATTTCAAGAGGGACGACATTTTTAAGAGGAAAAACTGGGTTTAGCCTTTTGTTGAAAGCCCCTGTATAAATTATATGGATAGCATATGAAAAATTTATTGAAAGAAGGCATTAAGTGTCTTATAGTGCAATCAGAATTTTCGGCATTTAGTTTTTGGAATTATGTTGATATATGTAAAATAGTAGGAGCAAAATATCCGGCGGCACCCTTAGGTCTATTGACAGTAGCGGCGTTGTTACCGCAGCAATGGAAGTTTAGATTGGTTGATGCAAATGTAGAACCTCTACTGGATGCACATTTTGAGTGGGCAGACATTGTTTGTACTGGAGGTATGCTGCCTCAGCAACAATGTATGATTTCTGTAATTGACAGAGCTCATCAACATGGTTGTCCGGTTGTTGTTGGTGGTCCAGACCCCTCATCTCAACCGAATTTATATCAGTCCTCCGATTATCTTATCCTAGGTGAGGGTGAGATTACCATTCCAATGTTTATACAAGATTTGGAAAAAGGCTGCAAGAGCGGTGAATACAAGTCTACTGAAAAGGCAGATATGACTAAAGCGGTAGTTCCCAGGTATGATTTAATACGATTCAAGGATTATATCCAGGTTGGCATACAGTATTCTCGCGGCTGTCCCTTTAATTGTGAGTTTTGTGATATTATTGAACTTTATGGCAGGAAATCACGAACGAAAACCCTCGAACAAATAATTAAAGAACTCCAAAATCTTTATGATCTTGGTTATAGGGGGCATATTGATTTTGTTGATGACAATTTTATTGGAAACAAAACGAAGATTAGAAAAGTCTTACCTGCTATCAAAGATTGGTCAGAAGCACATAATTATCCCTTTTTTTATTCGACTGAATCTTCAATTAATTTAGCAGATGATGACGGTCTTTTGCAAATGATGCGGGATGTGGATTTTAGATTCGTCTTCATCGGTATTGAGACACCGGAAGAGGAGGTATTAAAATTAATCAATAAGAAAATAAACTTAAACATACCTATTACAAAAGCTATGAATAAGATCTATTCTTACGGGATAATCGTTAATGCAGGTTTAATTATGGGTTTTGATAATGAAACCGACCAAACCGCTGAAAACATGATTAAATGTATTCAAGATTCGGGGATCTGCATGGCTATGCTCGGAATGTTATACGCATTACCTAACACCCAATTAACCAAACGCTTGAAAAGGGAAGGGAGGTTGTTTGAGGATGGTTCAACACTTATGTGTACCAATACTGAAATAGATCAAATGACCAGTGGCTTGAACTTTATAACTTCAAGACCCAGATTAGATGTTTTAAAGGACTTTATCCATGTTATAAAATATATATATGATCCAAAGCGCTATTACGAAAGAGTAAACTATACAAGCCTTAGTATAAAACCTGTCAATAAATATAGACCGGGTATGGGAATGATATTGAAGAGAGTAGTGGTATTTTTAAAACTTTGCTTAAAAATGGGATTTAATAAAACAACCGGATGGCTATATTGGAAAACACTTTTTACAGTTATTTTCAAGAATGTAAGGGCAGTTGAAACGGCCGTTAATCTGGCTGCAATGTATATTCATTTTTACAAGATGTCTAAATACATTATTGATTATATAAACAAAGAGATAAAAAGTATTGAGAGCGGAGCGAATCGACCTCGATCTCCTGTACCACATCAAAATACAAATCCACTAAAAAAATCGGTCATAGAGCCTGCAGGGTTTAATGTAATCTCGTGAATATTTTTTTGATTTTTTCTGGGAATATCTTACGGAGGGAACGGATGTAATGAGGAATTGGATAGATTCGGCAGCCGGACCCGATGTTCAGGGCATAAAAAATGGTAGGCATCGTTGGTGATGACTCCCATTTCCTGAGACAAATTCTCCGATATTAATCGAAGGTAGATTATGATTCTATCCCTTCGAAATTCATATTTCCCTGTTTTTCTGTTCTTTATCAAGTTCATAGTTAATATTACTTCACTCATTTTTCCGTTCGTAATCAGGCACATTCGGGGAGCTTTATGTTCCTGATTATGAACCTTGGGCGCTGACTGGTTAACACTTTCCAGTTGGATCTTCGAGATTGAGCGCAGCGGCAGCAGGGGCGGCACCGACACCAGCTATAATCTGAAATCTGAAAAAAAAGTCCAAAAAACGGGGGCATGTGAAATAAGCTAATTTCAAATAAGGACTTATCACTACTTTGTTAAGTAAATCCACTTAAATCTGTTTCTCTTAGACTGAATGATCTTTTACATAAATAACACCACCCAAGCTTATCCAAGATAACCCTCTGAATCATTTTCCTAATAGTCGGCAATGGTAGAGGGGGGAAAA
>JABMRZ010000284.1 GCA_013202315.1 Candidatus Tariuqbacter arcticus
CATTAATGCTGTCCCGACCCTTCGGGATAAACTAAATGATTCCGTATGTCTAATAAATACAATCAGCTGAGTACAATAGATAACCGAATATACTATGACAACCTTTTAACCAGCACAAGTCATTTACTGACAATGACCTTGGCATACCGTAAAACATAATCGCCGATGAGATATCCGGGTTCATACACATCGACAACTATCCCGGATTCTGTATCCGGCGCGTCCACAGTCATAATCGCTTCATGATATTCCGGGTCGAATCGCTTTCCTTTGGAATCCATTGGTTTCACGCCAAGATCGGACAGGACTTTGCGCAGTTTTTCCGCTATCAGCTTAGAGCCGTTCAGAATGGAATCATTATTCTCATTATGATGTATGAACAACCGTTCTGTATCGTCCAATATCGGAAGGAGGCTTAGAATTATATTCCTTTCAGTCTGCTGAGCCACTTCGTCGCTTTCGGCTTGTCGTCTTTTACGATAATTATCAAATTCAGCTAAGAGATAAAGATATCGTTCGTTTAATTTGGCGTTTTCCTGTTCCAACTTATCAATTTCCGCCTTTAGTTTTTGGGTCGGGGTCAATTTTTTGGGCTTCTGCTTCGGTTTTTGGGCGGATGTATTTATATCGGGCGCTTCAGTCCGCATAACAGTGCTTTCCTTCATTTATTAAATTGTTTATCAATCGCTTTAACTGTATAATCGATGATTGCGAATAACTTGGGATAATCCATTCTGGTGGGGCCTAAGATGTTCACAGTGCCGGTTGTATTGCCAACAATGAACGCGGAAGATATCACCGATAAGTCGCGGGAATTAACAATTCGACTCTCTTCGCCGATGGTGGCTTTCACTCCTTCTTCCGGCCGGACATCGCCGACGATATGAATCAACACCCGCTTATCTTCCATCAACCCAACTACGGTGCGGACTCTGTCTGCTCGATTGAATTCCGGCTGATTAAGCAGGGTTCTGAATCCAGTGAAATGAAGATCGCTTTCAGCATCCAAACGGAACAGACTATCCGCATTATTCACAAAGAGAGTCACCAAATCCTTTCTGCTGTTGGGGGGGAGATTTCTCACTCTTTGACCGATTTCTTGTCTGACTCGACTCAACGGCAGCCCGGATAAACGCTCATTCAACAATCTGCAGGTCTCTTCGATTTCGTAGTTTTGCAGCGGGAATGTCAATTCGAGCAGGATAGTTTTCACCATACCTAATTTAAGGGTAACAACGACCAAGAGTTTGTCGTCGGAGAGCTTTGTCAGATCGATTTTTTTCAGAATCCCCTGTTTAAAATTTGATGAGAATACAATTCCAAGCAGGCTTGATAATTTACCTAGAATTTCCGCCGCCCGCTGTAGTAAATCGTTTATATTCGGTTTAACTTCCGCAACACATTTGTCGATCAGCTCCCTCTCCCAAGGCACAAGCTTTTTCCGTTCCATCAAGTCATCGACATAGAATCGATAACCCAGATTAGTCGGTATCCTGCCGGCGGAGGTGTGAGGCTGCTCTAATAATCCGAGCGCTTCCAAATCAGCCATAGTATTACGGACGGTAGCAGGAGATAAACCGAGATTACAGCATTCCGCCAACGCTCTTGAGCCGATCGGATTGGCGCTGACAATAAAGCTGTTGACAACCGAGCGTAAAATTATTCGTTCTCTTGAAGAAAGTTCAAACATTATAATTCAAGCATAAATCGTTTAAAAGGATACCAATTCTATCTTGAAACTATACTAAACGAATTAGATAGCTGCGAAAAACTTTTGGTAGGGTCGTTCAATTGAACGCCCTTACAGGACGAAACCGGTTTTTAAAACGCATGAATTAATTTCGTTTGTTATAAATATAAAATCTACATAATTCCTGATAACAGCCCGAGGGGTTCATTTAAACACCATATCTATCCGTATCCATTAGATGTCCTTTTAGGTTTGCACGCACAGAAATCAAGGCGCCAAAAAGCCCCAACACAACGCCTGTCGGAATCAACAAGTATAAGATACTATCAAATCCGAAAGTAATGAAGAATCTATCGATGAAGAATTGTATGATGATTAATCCTAAATATGCGCTGATGCCGGCGATGACGCCCGTTAGAAAGCCTTCAAGGATGAAGGGGAATCGAACCGTATTGAACTTCGCGCCAGCGAGCAGAAGAGCATTAACAAAATTCCTTCGGGAGATAATCGACAATCTAATCCCCTGCAGAAAAACCGCCATCGTTCCCACTAATATCACACCGCCAACCGCCAGTAATAATCCAAGGAAAGCGTCAAATTTTTCCAGTAATAAACCTAACAATCTTTCGTGAAAAATAACCTCTTCGACCCCGGGTATATTTTCGATTTTTTTTACTAATCGCCCAGTTTCCTTATCGGTGAAATGCGAAGAAGTCAATGTCACTTTAAACGAAGCGGGTAAGGGATTCTCCTCGAGAATTTGGAATATTTCTTCTCCGAATTCCTCCGAAAAGATATTAGCGGCTTCTCTTGGAGAAATATACTTCACATCTATGATACCATCAATAGTGGAAATCTGTTCCCCAATGGAACTATGATTTTCAGCGTTTGAAGTGATATCAAGAAACACTTCAAGTTGAAAGCCTGCGAGGAGTTTGTGCTGATATTCGGAGAGATTCTCCCGCACCAAATAAAGAAACCCGAAAATCCAGAGCGATAATCCCATTCCCGCAACCGCTATCGCGGCGGTTAAACGGTGGCTGAAGAAACCCCTGATGCCTTCTAATATCCAAAATCCTAAATTCATAACGATTCGCTTGGAGTAGTTTTAACAGGGAAGATATGCTCAACACGGCTAAATTTGAGGATATGAATCGTCATTTTTGACTAATAATCCCTTTTTAGCGTGAATTTTTTAATTTTTTACTTGACATTTATATTATAAAAGCATATCTTTCAAACTAGGGAAAAAGTATTAACCAATAAAACGGAGGCATCTTATGGCTGAAGTTGGCTTCTGCGTAAAATGCAAGGAAAAAAGGGAAATCAAAGATCCGACCAGGGTAACCATGAAAAATGGAAGACCCGCCATCAAGGGAACCTGTCCCAAATGCGGAACGGTGATGTATAAAATACTATCCAGCAAGTAGTCTAAACCTGGATACCGCAGCGGTTCTACCTTTATACCACATTCCAAATTTACGACTTACTTAGTAATAAAAGCCGAGGTTAACGCCCCGGCTTTTTTCAGCTACTCTATCTTCGGTGCAGCTGTTTTATAACGCCGGCAGCTGAAAATAACAACGAATAATTCGAGTCGAATTACAATTATTCAAAACATTCAAATAGCAAAGAACATACCAAACGGTTTTCTATATAACTCACACCCCGCTTTATACTTCCCTTTATAAATACTGCCTTTATGGCACAATAACTACGCTAAAATGGCAGTATCCTTTCATTTCTTCTCTTGATAGTCAAGTAAGGACTTAACCGCCGACATAACGGGGGCGTCATTTGAAGCTAAATCCGATAATATGCGAAGTCTCCCCGGGGTCCAGAAATCTCCCATCAATTTTTCTTCAATAACACTTCGGATTTTTTCCTTCCTTCGTTTAATGAAGTGCCGAGTAAGTTCGCCTTCATCGATCAAGTATTGCCGGTGACTTTCGACGGCATCCATCAATTCGCATAATCCATCACCTCTATTGGCGAAGGTTTTGATAATCGGCGGCTCCCAGTCTTTTGGGGGTCTTAAATGGAGAGCCGCTTCCATTTCGATGTAAGCTCTATCAGCTCCCTGGCGGTCGCACTTATTGAGGACGATGATATCGCCGATTTCCATTAGCCCCGCTTTCATAGCCTGAATGGAATCCCCCGATTCGGGAGACAATACGACCAGAGTAGTGTCAGCGGTCTGCATAATATCCAATTCAGCCTGACCGACCCCCACTGTTTCGATTAGAATCAAATCGCAGCCGAATCCATCCATTAAATCCGCAACATCCTGGGTGGCGATGGATAACCCTCCGAGTGAACCCCGGGTTGCCAAGGAACGAATATAAACCTGGGGATCAAGGCTTATCTTACTCATCCTGACCCTATCGCCCAACAGCGCTCCTCCGGTGAAGGGGCTGGAAGGGTCGACTGCGATGACACCCACTACTCTGCCCTTCGCACGGTTTTTCTTCACCAATTCGGAGCTCAGGGTGCTCTTCCCAACACCTGGCGGTCCGGTGATGCCTATTCGGTAAGTTCCACTAAGCAGCGGACTCAACCGTTCGATAATTTCATCGCGCCTTGCGCTGTCGCTTTCAACCAAGGTTATCAGGCGTGATAGAGCTAAACGGTTTCCAGTCTTAAAATCTGAAAATAGTGTATTTAAATCGTATCTGGCGGGCAATTGTGTCTCTAGAAAACAGGGTTTAGGGGTTAGGGGTTAGGATTTAGGATTTAGG
>JABMRZ010000285.1 GCA_013202315.1 Candidatus Tariuqbacter arcticus
CAAACGACAACAATAACGATTCCGGACAAGCCGGAATGACAACTTCCGGGGCTGCCCTAAACCCCCACCGCTGAACATAACTCCCATACGGTCGACATCATAAATGTTAACTGGCTATTATGACTATGAATTTGCGTTGTATATTTCCATAATTTCCATCATATCCAGTGAATAAAACACCAGTCCCCAGCCCCTACTTCACCATCAAAATTTTCTTACAATCGGTGTAATTCCCCGCCTCCATCCTCACAAAATACACACCGCTTCCCAATCGGCTGCCATCGAATTTCACTTCATGATATCCCGCTTCCATAAATCCGTTATATAATTTCGCCGCTTCCCTTCCCGTTATATCGTACACCGTCAAATCCAAGCAGCCTGCAGCTTGCAGCTGACAGCTGATAACCGTTTCCGCATTGAAGGGGTTGGGATAGGGGGTTGAAAGGTGAAAGGTTAAAGGTGAAAGATTGACATCAGGATTATCTACCGATAAAGCTTGGGAACAATCGAAGATTTCGAAAAAGTATTGATCTGCTACATAAACATAATTCCCGGATTTCACCACACCATAAGCATTCCCAATGGTATTATAATAACCAACTTGAATGGGGCTCGAAGGATCAGAGATATTTAAGACACGCAAAGCACCACGATCAGCCACATAAGCATAATTCCCCGATACTACTACATCTTCAGCCTCACCTGGAGTATTATAATAGCCTACTTCTGTTGGACTTGATGGATTAGCAATATTGATAATACGCAAACCTTGCCAATAATCAGCCACATAGGCATAATTTCCGGACACCGCCACGCCATGAGCAAACCCCGGTGTATTATAATAACCAACTGGAAAGGGGTTCGAAGGATTAGAGATATTGATAATGCGCAAACCCCAATTGGCAGCCGCTAAATATGCGTAATTCCCGGACACCGTAACATCACAACAAATCGATGTAATATAATAGCCCGTTTGAATGGGGCTCGAAGGATTAGTGATATTTATGATACGCAGACCATAATACCCATCCGCCACATAGGCGTAATTCCCAGACACCGCCACGCCATAAGAATACCCCGGCGTATCATAATAGCCGACTTCAATAGGGTTCAAAGGATTAGATATATTTATAATTCGCAAACCACAATCGTAATCCGCTATATAAGCGTAATTCCCAGACACCTTCACATCAAAAGAATACCCTGGAGTGTTATAACCCCCCACTCCCGTTGGACTTGAAGGATTAGCAATGTTTATGATGCATAAACCAGAAGGCCCATCAGCTATATAGGCGTAATTACCGGATACAGCCACATCATAAGCAAAATCACAATAATAATATAGTATTCCCACCAACTCCACATTCCACCCCTGCCCCCTTACCTCTCCTATCCCCCCCAATATCAACACCCCAACCAATACCAATAATCTAGCCGCCCTCATTTCAACCTCCAAATATTAGTGATTTTTTATTAATTTAAATGGTGTCGACTCTCTGTAGTCTATACCACTTTTGAGTGAGCAAATAATAAAGTGAACAAGTGAGCAAGAAGAATAATAGTAAAGTGAAAAAGTAATCAAATTGGCTTTAATTTTTAAGATAATAATATATCTGGTCAAGACATAGAATTGTTTGCAAAGCTCTTTCTCTGGTATAATCTTCAGGTTTAGCGACACCATGTGCGGTACTAGGTCTTGACAATGGTATATCGCTTTTTTCAACATTAAATCCTCGAAAAATAACATTCTTTAAGTACTCAAGGAAAGGATTTGGAAGTAATAATGATGAATTAAAATTGAGAGAATAATTACTCTCATTAATGATGAATTCCAATAGTTTTATTATATCAGTGCTTTTTTCTCCTTTTTTACTGCAAAACATCCTTATAACACCTTCGATTTCAGTTATCAAGTTTTTTATACAGTTAATATATCCTTTTTCATTATCTTCAAAAAACGAATCCAGTCCAGCTTGAATTATTGGCTTCTTTGATAAAAATACTTCTTTTTCCCACCATTTTTGAGACATTTTTTCTATTCTATCTCTATTAAAAGATTTGACAAGGTCGTTAAGCGTTTCTGCAATATTAAAATTGTCTTCTAATCTTTCACTTAAAACCTTTAGTTCATTTCCAATTAGTTCGATAAAAGGAAACCATCCCCGTTTTTTTAACATATCAAATAAGCCGTGGTTCTCAATAATTTTGTAAATATAATCATATCTTAGTCGGCGATAAAGAGTTCCTAAGGAATAACTCAATTCTTCGATATCCAATTTACTTTCATGAATAAAATCGAAATAGAGTCCAAATTTCCATTTGACTTTCATACAGACTAAAATCTTATCAGTTTCTATAAGCTTAATTGTGGGAAAGCGAAGTCTTCTAATGTCGGCAATATCTTTATCAAAAATTATTTCACCTTTTTCGATAGGTTTTTTTGACCTAATTTCAATTTCCATTGGTAAATCCCCAAAATAAACATCTGCACTGGTATCTTTATGCATTGCTGCAAAAAAATTGGATACATGTTCGAGGTTAATAATTGTATTTTTAAACAGCAACTTTGTTATATCGTCTATAATTCTATAAAAATGGACTTCATCAGAAGTAAAACTTCCTTTCGTGCAAACCCATCCGTAGTGATGATCCTTTGGGACATTTATCAAACTAACTCCGCCAATTTCTATTCCTGAATCATGATGAATTTGACAAATGTTCATAAAATTTACTTGTGTGTTTTGCATGATTTTCTCCAATTTTTAGTTTTAGTTTTTTCCATTATTTAAATGTACCTTATCATTTATCACTTCTGGAACAATCCCTAAATCCTAAATCCCAAATTCTAAACAAAAACTAATAATATTTCCAGGAAAACATTGGTATCCACCAGGAACATTATCTCAACTCCGCTGCCCTATGCTGCAATTCGACTGAAGTGAACTTATCCTTTAATTCCTCCAATCCGCCTTCCCAATCAAACTTAAATCCTTCAGTTTTACTCTTTTTTATCTTCCTTCTATTAATAAGGGACTCCAAGTAATCGATGGCTTCTCTTTTTAAATCCTCAGGAAGTTCGCGAAGTTTTAATTCGATTTCTTTTTCATACTTCATTTTTTCCTCCTTATACAAATGAATGATATGGCAGGGGTTTGATTAATCAAACCCTTACAAAACAATTATTTATCTATCTCAAACGACAACAATAACGATTCCGGACAAGCCGAATGACCTTCCTACCCCAATATCCCAATCCCCTAATATCCTAATATCCTAATATCCTAATATCCCAATCCCCTAATATCCCAATATCCCAATCCCCCAATATCCCAATAATCACCCGACCGCAACCCCTTCCTCCGCCGGAACGAACATCTTATTGAATTCCTCCACCGCCGCCCGCATCTTCTTCTCCAACTCATCGGATATCGTCTTAACCTCGCGGATTTCGGTCAATATATCAGGATGAGAATTCTCTATGAAAGAGAGGAATTCCGGTTCCCAATTCGCCAGCGATTTGGTGGGAATTTCATCCAAATAACCATTGACCCCGGCGAATATAATCAACACCTGCTTCGCCATATCCATCGGAACATACTGCTTCTGCTTCAAAACTTCAACCAATTTTTCGCCCCGGGTCAACTGCTGTTGAGTGGCTTTGTCCAATTCGGAACCGAACTGAGCGAACGCTTCCAATTCCCGGTACTGCGCCAAATCGAGCCTTAACCTGCCCGCCACCCGCTTCATCGCCTTCACCTGAGCGTTCCCCCCCACCCGCGATACCGATATACCCACATTAATAGCGGGACGGACGCCCCCATAAAACAGGTCGCTCTCCAAAAATATCTGTCCGTCGGTGATGGAAATCACATTGGTGGGAATGTAAGCCGAAACATCGCCCGCCTGCGTTTCGATGATGGGCAGTGCGGTCAAACTCCCGCCGCCAAGCTCATCGTTCAGCTTGGACGCCCGTTCCAATAACCGCGAATGGAGGTAGAAAATGTCGCCGGGATACGCTTCCCGCCCGGGCGGTCGCCTGAGTAACAGCGAAAGCTGTCGATAAGCCCAGGCGTGCTTGGTCAAATCGTCGTAAATGCACAAAGCGTGCCTACCGTTATCGCGGAAATATTCCCCCATCGCGCATCCGGCGTAAGGCGCGATGAACTGTATCGGAGCCGTCTGTTCAGCGGTAGTGGCGACGACCGTAGTGTGCTCCATCGCGCCGTAGTTTTCCAAGGTCTTCACCACCTTGGCGATAGTCGAACCCTTCTGTCCGATGGCGATATAAATACAGTGAACATCGCCGCCCTTTTGGTTGATGATGGTGTCGATTGCGATGGCGGTCTTACCGGTCTGGCGGTCGCCGATGATTAATTCACGCTGACCCCGCCCGATGGGAATCATCGAATCGATGGCTTTCAAACCGGTCTGAAGCGGTTCCTTCACCGGCATCCGCGCCACCACCCCCAACGCCTTCCGTTCCATCGGCACATAAGCCTCGGCGCTCAAGGGACCTTTACCGTCCATCGGCACTCCCAAAGGTGTGATGACCCTGCCGCGGATGGCTTCGCCGACCGGCACCTGCACGATTTTCCCGGTGCGTTTGACAATATCCCCCTCCTTGATGGATTCGGCTTCGCCGAAGATGGCGACTCCGACATTGTCTTCCTCAAGGTTCAAGGTCATCCCCATAATCTCGCCGGGGAACTCTACCAATTCGCCGGCCATAACCTGATCCAAACCGTATATGCGGGCGATTCCGTCCCCGACTTGGATAACTTCGCCGACTTCATCGAATTCCACCTTCTTCTCATAGCCGGCGATCTGCCGCTTTAATATTGAAATGATTTCTTCCGGACGAACTTCCATCTATACTCCAGTTTATTCTGAAAATAGGGGTTAGGGGGCTGTCATTCCCGCATACTTTTAGCGGGAAACCATACCCAATTTACCTTGAAAATAGCTGTCACCTGTAGGGACAGAACATTGTTCTGTCCCTACGATATGTGCGCCGAGCATGTTTGTTCCCGCGGGGTTTCAAGCGAAGAGTAATCC
>JABMRZ010000286.1 GCA_013202315.1 Candidatus Tariuqbacter arcticus
CTCGTTTATCATTTGAATACCCTATATTTGTTGTTGTTATAAGAGAAACACTCATGAGAGGGTCTCTTTAGAGAACCCTCTCACAACTTAGCATGAAAATAATAGGCTCGCGGACTTGTGTTACGGCTATTTTCAGAGTAAAGTATATAAATAACAGCATCGTATCTGCCGGTGCTTATATTTTCAAATTTCATAGTGGATGGTCAAGAAGAGGCTATTCATAAACGATTTGCTCTAAAATCAGGGAGACTATGATGAAAAAATTAATGGCGTTGGCTGCAGGGTTGTGTCTGCTGACAGTCTTAGTGCTGGTGAACTGCGATACTCGAACCCCTTCCGGCAGCGGGGGTGGGACAACCACTAATGTTGCGGAAGTGGAATTGCAGGTTCCGATCGAATTCAAAGCGCCCTCCGGACCTTTGGAGGTTACAGTCAATGCGATAGCCAAGAGTTCCACCGGAGTGGGGATTCCGGATGTTGCAATCGAGTTCATGCTCGAGCCTGGCTATGGAACAATCGCCTATGAAGATTCCGTTACCAATCAATACGGGGTTTTGGAGGCTCAATATTCGGTCGACCTTAATACTTCAATTTCCGAGCAGATTACCGCCCGGGCTTTCAACACCAGCTTCGAGGACACTAAGGTACTGACCATCAATCTATTAGATCAGGAAATTAAATCGGTGTCGATTGATGCGGTCGAGCCTGTGGTATATATCGGCACTGCTATTTCGGTAATCGATACCTTGATTGTCACTGTGGTGGATACCAACAATTTGGGTATTTCAGGATTGTTAGTCAACCTTTCCAGCGGGGCTGGATCGATCACCAATGTCGACACTACAGACAATGCCGGTCAGGTTAAGACCATAATCACTTTCTATAACGATGAGATACCTTCAACCGCGAATGCGATTTCCACTTGGGTATTCGCTTCGTTAGGGGGGAAGACCGATTCAACGAAAATCACGGTGGTCCGGCAGTCGTTCACTCCTGCGCAGATAGAGCTCACTCCCAATCCGGCTTTCATACTATTGGCAGAGGGGACTCAAGGTATTTCCAATTTAATGACCGTAGTGACCGACGCTGGTGGTAATGGGGTGGCTGGAATCACGGTGAATCTTTCGGTGTCTCCCACTTCCGGTGTAAATGTAACTCCGCCTGATCCCACCGACGCCGCCGGTGAAACTTCAACCACCATCAAGTCTTATGCCAGGGAGGCGGGCGACAGCGTGCGTGTGGTGGCAAGTGTCACTTTAAGCAGTCCTGAAGGGGATTCGCTTTTAACGGACACTACATATGTAACCTTCGCGGCTTTGGAGGGGACTATCAGTTCGGTGAATGTGTGGGCTGAGCCGCCGACGCTGACAGTTACTTCGGGAGGGTCAGCCTCATCATCGATTTTCGCCCGGGTGCTTGACACCACTAATACCGCCATTCAGAATTTGCAGGTTTCGTTCGTCAGCAGTAAGGGTGCGCTAACGCCGCCGACCTTGACCGATTCCGCCGGCGTGGCGATGGTGACTTTTTATTCCAACGGCGATACCGGTCAGGTAGTAATCGCGGCAACAGCGGGTGATAAATCGGATTCGACCATAGTACAGGTGAATCAATCGGGCGAAGCCACCGGTTCTCTTACACTCACTACCAATTTAACCGTAATTTACGCCGATGGCAATGTAACTTACGCTATTGTCTCTGCCACCTTGAAAAATGCGGATAATGAAGCGATTGTGGGCGATACGGTTCATTTCACCGCCTATCCTGTGGAGTCGAAGATAGCTTCGCCCCGGATTACCGATTCCACCGGAACGGCAGAAACTACTTTTGATGACCTCGGTCCCGGCTATTTTACCTATCCCGATTCGGCGCGGATTATCGGGAAGTATGATCCGCTGGGGTTGGCGGACACTTTATATATTATGATTATGCCCGCTCCCACCATCGACCGGATTGAACTTAGTTCGCCAGCGAGCGGCGGTATGGAAGGGAACGGCTACGATACCACTTCTGTAACCGCCAAGATTTACCTGGAGGATAATTCTTACGCTCCTCCTGGGACTGCGGTTGAATTTTTTACTACTCTTGGCACATTCGTTCCCACCGATACCGTAGTACAGCAGGGAGGTAATGCAACGGTTAAATTCGTCAGCGCCACAAGTTTGGATACCGCAGTCATAACCGCTGAGTGTCAGGGTTATGTTTCGGACCCTCCATTATTAATTCCCTTCTCCCCAGGCGACCCTGTCGATATAAGTTTAGTCAGCATTGAACCTTCACAGTTGATGGTTGGCGGGCCTTCGGGGACTTTGACGATTATCGTTCAGGACACAGTCGGGCACGGGGTTTCGAACAAGCAGGTGTCCTGGTCGACAACTCTCGGCACCATAACGACGCTCAGTATAACCGATGGTCTTGGTTTCGCGGTCGCCTATTTATCGCCTCAGACTGAAGCGGGCATCGCACAAATCACCGCATTCACGCCTGCGGTGGCTGAAACGCTCAATTTCGGCATCCCCATCATATCCGGGCTTCCCAGTTCCATCCAGCTTTCATCGAATGTAAATACCATACAGGTTCAGGGAACCGGCGGGCAGGAAGCCGCTACTTTGACCGCTTCGGTGATGGATCCGAACGGGAATCCTGTTCCTGATAGTATTTTAGTGGTGTTTGAGTTGCTTTCGCCCTATCCTGCCGGCGCTCAATTCGATAATGGCGGCATAATCGATTCCTCTCTTACAAGTTCCGGTGTAGCGAGGGTGTCTTTGAATTCAGGGACGGCATCGGGCCCGGTCAAGGTTCAGGCGACCACTTGGGAAGACCCGCCTTTAAATACGCTTCCAATCACCGCTCAAAAATCGAATATAACCATCGCCTCCGGACCGCCCTATGATATCGACATCGACTATAGCTCCGATCCTCAAATCGCCGGTGAGAACGGTATGGGAGCGGCGTTGATGATTGAAGTGAACGCCAGGGTGAGCGATGTTTATGGTAATAATGTATCCGGGGAAACCGCGGTGTTCTTCTCGGTCGATACCACGATGCATTCTTTATGGTGGGGTAATTATGCTCATATTGAAGGTGGATCTATAGTAATAGACACCACCGGTATCGCTTTCACCAATCTCTATTATAACAGCGAAGCGACCTTTAAATCAGTCAATGTGATTGCGATGTGCGTAAGTGACACTGCCATCGCCGATACCACCATCTCCGACACCTCCACCGTGATTCTGCCAATTTATGAGGGTGATATGGTATTGACTGTGACTCCGGAGTCACATATGTTCATCCAGGTTCCGCCTTATGATGATATTTGTGTGATGCGGGCGAAAGCCACATTGAAGGATGGTCTGAATAATAAAATTAATAATGCGAAGGTCATATTTAACAATGGGTTAGGTTTATTTTTCTGCGCCGATTCAGGCTATGCAAATGTAACTAATCTTCCTGCGGGTTGGGACACTTTAAGTCATTTGTATTGGCGTTTCGAGACATTCACCGGACCCAATCCTATCGACAGCATTAACTATCAGCTGCCAGGTTTCAACCAGCAGAATGGTGAAGCGATTCTTTATATGCGGGCGATTGAAGTCAACAGCACTGCGTCTAACCCACCCTATCCCGGCGTCTTCATCGATCCGATGACGCTGGAGGTGATTGGGGAGATTGAAGCGACATTGGACGGCTCCGATATTGGTTCCGACCCGGTGAATGTTACCTTCCGACGAAGCGCGTGATGCAAGGGTTTGCTGGTTATAGACTATATACACATTGATATTATGGGTTGTATTGTTGTGAATAGGGAGCTGTTGACTCTCCATGGTCGACAGCTTCATCTTATTATTCAAACAAGACGAGTCGAGTGATGCTAACACAAATTATTCCGGAATAGTAGTCTAATCAATTAAGAGATTGAACTGAAATGAGTTCTCAGAAAATAGGTGAGATATTAATTGATCAGGGTGTCATCAGCCAAGAGCAGTTGAAGCAGAGTTTAGGGGAACAGCGTGACAGCCATGCGAGATTGGGCGATATTTTGGTATCCCGCGGTTTTGTGGTAGAAGAGGATGTATACCGGGCGCTGGCTGAACAAATGGGTATTGACTTCTTCGATAATGATGCGATTTTAGGCGCCAGGGAAGAAGTAGTTCGATTGATACCGGAAGATTTCGCCAAGCAGAATGTTCTGATAGCGGTTCAATCGGAGAATTCTTCGGTTAGAGTGGCGATGGCTGACCCGGACGATATCATCATCCAGGATGCGCTTGTGAAGCTTACCAAAATGCAGGTTGAACCGGTCTTAGCCACCCCATCGGGCATTCTTCAAGCCATCGAACAGCTGTATATCCGCATCCGCACTCAAGGCGAGGTGAATGAAGTCATCGGCAACTTGCAGTTCTTTGTTGAAGCGGACAACGAGGAAGAAGGAATGGTCGATATGACTTCCGCCACCACCGAATTAGCCGATGCGCCGATTGTCAAGCTGGTCAATATGATGATAGCGGAAGCCTTGAAAGAGCGTTCAACCGATATTCACATCGAGGTGCAGGGAGATTCGGTCTTAGTTCGTTATCGTATTGATGGTGTTTTGCAGGATGTGATGCGCCCGCCGAGATCGTCTCATCAGGGCATCATTTCCCGCTTGAAAATCATTTCCAAGCTCAATATCGCTGAGAAGCGGCTCCCGCAAGACGGAAGGTTCACAGTCATTACGCCGAATCAAGAGGTTGATGTCCGCGTTTCCCTCCTCCCCTGTGTGAACGGTGAGAAGATGGTTCTTCGTCTGCTCGATAAAAGCTCTTTCACCTGGAATTTAACCAGTCTTGGCTTCGATGACCGCGATTTAAAGATATTCCGACGGTGGATTAAGCAGCCTTATGGGATGGTAATTCTGTCCGGGCCGACCGGCTGCGGGAAATCCACCACCCTGTATGCAGCGCTGAATGAAATTAAATCGACTGAAGATAATATCACCACGGTGGAAGACCCGGTGGAATACCATATGGATGGGATCAACCAGGTTCAGGTGAAGCCGAAGATAGGACTGACTTTCGCTTCCACAATTCGGCACATTTTGCGTCAGGACCCGGATAAATGCCTCATTGGTGAGATTCGAGACAGTGAAACGGCGGATATTGCGGTGAAGTTTTCACTGACCGGGCACTTAGTATTCACTACCCTGCACGCAAACGACGCTCCTTCGACAATCACTCGTTTGATAGACATTGGCGTGCCTGAGTATTTGGTCGGCTCCTGTTTGAATATAGTGATGGCTCAGCGTTTAGTCAGGAAGATATGCCCCAATTGTAAGGGGAGCTACAAGCCTGAAATCGAAGAACTCCAGGATGCTGGTGTGAATCTGGAAGAATTCCAGGATTTGGAACTCTACCGCGGGCGGGGGTGCGTGCATTGCAGGGGGACTGGGTATTTCGGCCGGACAGGTATTTTTGAAATCATGGAAATGCGTCAGCCCATCCGCCGATTAGTGTTCGATAACGCCAATCAGGAGGACATTCGTGATAGAGCCTTCGCTTTGGGTATGCGCTCTCTCCGTGAAGAAGGATTCAATAAAGTCAAGCGTGGAGTAACCACACTGCAGGAGATTCAACGAATCACGGTGCAGGAATATTAGTATCAACGGTAGCGCTTCAAAGGCTGGAGCCTCGTAGGTTATTAATACAGATTTTCATTGAAGACACTACGCATACATCAATGCGTATATAGCGCAGAAGACTGGAGAATTTGAATGGCCACTTTCAATTATATTGTGAAGGACCGGGATGGCAAGCGTCTGGAAGGCGTAATTCGCAGCGCCAATGTGGAAACAGCGCTGGATAATCTGAAGAAGAAGGGTTATGTAGTTTTATCGGTGAGGGAAGCGCGGACTGATATTATGAAAACCCAGCAGACGGTGGTGGATAAGATTGCGCTTTTCTTTTTCAAAGTTAAAACGCATGTTCCACTGAAGATTATCGTATTTTTCACGCGTCAGCTTTCCACCATGTTTTCAGCGGGTTTGACCATTGAGAAGTCGATTGCTAATCTTTTACAGGAAGAAAAGAATCCTCGTTTTCGGAAGGTATTAGCCAGCGTCGCCAACGATTTGAAGAGGGGTTTATCGCTTTCGGAAGCGCTTGCCAAGCACCCTGGTGTTTTCAGCAACCTTTTTGTTGCCTTAGTTCATGCGGGGGAGGTTTCGGGCAGTCTGCATGTAATCCTTGAACAGCTTTCGGATTATTTAGAAACAGTGGCTGAAACACGCCGAAAGGTCATCTCCGCTATGACTTACCCTGCCATAGTGATAATTTTTATGACTTTAATCATCACTTTATTATTGTTGTTTATAGTGCCGATGTTCACCGAGATTTATGATAAGTTTGGCGCCAGGCTGCCTGCCCCGACGAGGGTATTGGTGGGGATTAGTCAACTTATCGGCCAGAACTTTATCACCGTTTTCCTCGCGGTATTTATCGGCTTAATCTTTTTATGGATAGTATCGCTCACGGATCGAGGCGGCTATGTTTTTGATACCATAAAGCTGAGATTTCCCATTCTGGGGATGCTTCTAAAAAATTCGATTATGAATAAGTATGCCAAGACTTTTGGGATTTTATTGGGATCGGGGGTGCCGGTTTTGGAATCTATCGATCATGTTCAGAAGGTTGTCGGCAATAAAGTGGTTGAACGGGGTTTGAATATTACCAAACGAATGGTGAAGGACGGTTTTTCCATTTCGGTTTCTATGAAGAAGTCGCTGGTGTTTCCACCCACATTGGTACAACTGGTCGCCACTGGAGAAGAGACGGGTGAAATAGACAAGCTATTAGATAAGGCGGCGACTTTTTATGAGAAGCAGGTGGACGCTATCGTTGAGCGGCTCACATCTTTAATAGAGCCGTTATTGATTATTATGTTAGGCTCGACGGTGGCTATCATTTTGATAACTATATACTTGCCCATATTCCAGTTTGGTATGGCGCTGCAGCAGGGAATGCGGTAGCGGCAGTCTTAAAGGCTCCCCCATTGCGGGGAGCTTTTTTTTTAACCTGAAAATAGGATTTAGATACTTACTTATCCGATGTAAGAGTCCATCTCTTACATTAACATTTCCC
>JABMRZ010000287.1 GCA_013202315.1 Candidatus Tariuqbacter arcticus
AATGACAGGTGGTGAGGAGCGGGAATGACAGGTGGTTGGGGCGGGGATGACGGGTGGGATTGGAGATGATCGGAAGGGATGAAGGATATGATTTGTAGTAATGGGGTGATACATAGGGGGAGGTTTTGGGTTTGGTCGGGGGGAGGGTTATTTGACAATCCAATATTTCTCCTCACTCATCATAAGCGAGTAAGCGTCTCTGATATTTTCTTCAAGCTCCTGAAGCGTTCGTCCCTGGCTGAAAACTCCGGGCACCTCTTTGAGTTTTCCGATATACCAGTCATCGTCAAGCCAATATTCAAGCGTGAATTTCATTAGCATTGCTTCTCCTTTGATTGTTTTGACTCGTTCCCACGCTCTAGCGTGGGAAAGTATAACCGCTGACCTTCACTGAAACCACATAAGACGCGGAATATGGCGCATTCCAGCCAATCTTGTTTTAACGATACACTTCTTTCCGGTGCGCTACTTTAACAATTGTAACTCTTTTGTCGATGTCAAAGATTCTATACAAGATACGATAATTTCCGACTCTGATGCGAAAAATATTACCACAGCCCTTCAATTTGGCGCAGCTTTTAGGTCTTGGTTCTTCTTGCAATGGAATTATCTTACTGGTGATTCTGCTCTTTGTTTTCGGTGGAAGATTGTCGATATCCTTTTGGGCGGCGGGTAATAATTCCACCGTGAAAATTTTATTTCGCTGCATAAGTCCTTTGTCCGGATAAAAATTTATCCAGCGCCACCGGTTCTCCACCTTCAGCTTCAGCCTGCAGGACCAACAAATAATCCAGCAAATCCTCTCTAATTTCCGGGTCTTCCAATAAGCGGGAATAAAGGCTTTCTTTTTCCGCTGCGGAAAAAGCCTTGACCTGCTTCACTATTTCGTCTATGTTTGTGGACATTGGATTATCTCCTTGAATTTGAAATGATGTAACATTTTAGGTTTCTGAAGTACAGAATAAAGGAATTAACTCTTTCCCACGCTCCAGGGAACGAGTTAAGACTACTGTTGAGTTTTAACTCTGAAATCTGCGATTATATGCAAATCTTCGACATCGAAGAAATTCGCCTTGCAGGATGAACATTGCCATCTTTCTAAATCCGGCACAATCACCCCATCCATCAGCTTACAGTCACTTTTCAGGCGAATCATGCTTATTTGACCGCATTCCGGACAGGGAAAAATTGACTCGTTCCCACGCTCCAGCGTGGGAATGCATACCTGCCTGCCTGCCTACCAATCAATGCAAACCTCCAATAATCCTTCCATTTCCAGATAACTCCTCGCGCTGGAATAACGCCAATGTTCCGGTTTATCTACATATCCGCGTTGGTAACTCGTTCTCACGCTCCGGGATGGGAATGCATACCCGCGTCCACGCAGGAGCAGTGGCGCGAGGATTCACTGGAAATGATGGAAATTATGGATATATTACTAACGAGCATTTCCATCATATCCATAATATCCAGTGAATCTAAATCACTACAAAACAAACAGATAACATTAACTACTACCAAAAACTCAACTGTCACCATCTTTTAACTTTTAACTTTTAACTTCCTACTGATTCACCCGGACTTTGATAAGGTAGACATCTGATGATAAAGTGTCTGAGGAGCAAGTTCCTCCAGCTAAAATATATCCCCCATCATTTGTCTGCTGAATACTGTTGCCATAATTATTATCATTTCCGCCTATTATTTTATGCCACTGTTGATTCCCATTGGCGTCAGTCTTGATTAAATATACATCAGAACCGATAGCGCCATAAGAATAGGTCCATCCTGCTATGATATACCCGCCGTCGCTGGTCTGCTGGACGCTATAACCATAATTAGGATCGCTTCCACCAAAAGTTTTATACCACTTTTGGTTGCCATTAGTATAGGTCTTGATCAGATAGACATACCAAATACCACCCACATAAGATCCTGTAGTTCCAGCAATGATATATCCTCCGTCCGTTGTCTGCTGAACGCTGTAACCACCATCATAATTGCTTCCGCCGAATGTTTGCGACCATTGTTCATTCCCATTCGCATCCGTCTTTATCAAATAAACATCACCACCTCCAGCGCCGTAGGATAAAGTATATCCCGCGATGATATAGCCCCCGTCCGATGTCTGCTGAACGCTTTCGCCGTAATCATAATCGCTTCCGCCAAAGGTTTTAGACCAAGATTCATTCCCATTCACATCCGTCTTTATCAAATAAGCATCATAAGAACCGGCGCCGTAGGAAGAAGTACTTCCTGCGATGATATATCCACCGTCAGTGGTCTGCTGGACGCTGCGGCTGTAATCAGAATAGCTTCCGCCGAAGGTTTTAGACCACTGTTCATTTCCATTGGCATCCGTCTTTATCAAATAGACATCATAATCACCAGCGCCGTATGAAGAAGTGTTTCCCGCTATGATATATCCGCCGTCCGATGTCTGCTGGACACTTTCACCGCAATCATAATGGCTTCCGCCGAAGGTTTTTTCCCATTCTATCTCCATTAGAGATACATTCACCGTAGTGGTTTCGCCGCCGGAAATGGTTATTCCCGATTGACCACCAAAATAAGTCTTTTGATTATTCTCATAACATTCCACATACACACTATACCCGCTTCCTGCATCCAGCTTTATATCTGCGGTGAAATACTGCCCTTCCTGGGTCAAGTCATCTTCCCATACAGTGGAGCCGCCCTTTTTAACGGTGCAGTGGACACTGTCGATAGCGGTTGTTGAATCCATTTGAGACGGTATCTCAACAATAATTTCTAGAAATCCCTGAGTTTCTTCCGGTCCCTCAGGATTGCTGCACCCCACTATAACAAATATAAGATAAAACAGGATTGGTAACAGTGTAAAAAATTTCATTATACATCTCCTCTTTTTTAAGGTTTTTACAGGATTGTGATGTAAAATTGCCGCTTTTTTCTTTTAAAATAGGATATTTTTCCGATAATGTCAAACTTCGTAGGAATTGGGAATTGGGAATTAGGAATTGGGATTTAGGATTTAGGATTTAGGATTTGTTGACTTTAGACTTTGGTCTAATTGCCCCCAACTCCCAATTCCCAACTCCCAATTCCCACATCAAAATTCCTCCTCATCCACCACCCCAAATTCTTCCCAGTACATTACGGGGAAGGGGCTCCATTCGCTGAGTTCTTCAGCTTGGTCGAAGGTGTGGACGATGATTTGGATATCTTCGGGGAGGAATTTGCGCAGGTCGAGGTTTCCGAGCATTCGCCATTCTTTTTCTTCTCGCCAGTCGCCTTCAGATTCGACCGATTGGAAGAAGGCGCGGTCGCCGCCTTGAAGGAAGCGGTATTGGTATTTCTGACCGTAAATCACTTTGCGGGCGCCGAGGGATTCCAATTTCTCACGCCTGATGGCGATTCCATAAGGTTCGAAGGTCCATCTGAGCAGGCTGGAACGCCATTTGATGACCTTTGAAAGTTCCCAGGGCGGGCGTTCGGTGAGTGAGACCACATCGAAACCGCCGCGAATCAGCTTATCCGAGGCGGCGATTCTCATATCCCGCAGGATTCTGCTCAAAGTATGGTAGCCGTCGTGGGAATAGCCGGAAGCGGCGTTGGCGATGGAATCGTAGTATTCGGCTTTGGTTTCGCCGGGCCAGGGTTCGATGGTGGTGCGGGTCCAATGGGTCAAGTAATCCCATTCGCGCTCTTCATCCTGAATCAAAGGAGGGAGTTGAGAAGGGTGGAAAGAGGCGCCCTGCGGTTTTTCATATTTTATCTTGAATTTATCCGATACCTTGCGGGGAATGATAGAAAAGAGTTCGATGAGGCGGGATTGATTGCCTTTGGGGCGAACGGATACGGGGTAGATTCTATCTGCGAGGGAGGCGACCCAGAAATCGCGCTTGGGGAATTTCTTGTATTTGTCTTCGGGTTTAGCGTCCAAATCGGGGAAAATCATCAACAAGTGTTCGATATCGATTTCAAAGTCGGATATGATGTTTTCCGCCACTTTGGGGATAATCACCGGGTCGATATCGGGTATTACTAAAATCAGAGAGCCTCCGGCGTGACTCACTTTCCAGGTTACCGATTCCCAAGTTGTCATTCCGATGCTGGAGATGATGGTTGCGCCGCTTTCGAGCAGTTCTTCGGTTAAATCGAGAGTATTGCGTAGCCATTGGGCGGATGAATCGGGGGTTTTCCCCTGGCGGGAATTTATGATGGCGGCGCGGGGTTCGTTGAAAAGGTTCAGATTGCCGATAGCGGTCACTTCATGCAAGCCGGAGGTGGCGCTGATTCCGGGAATGTATTGGTCGATTTTAATGGGGACGAGTTCGATGGCTCACCTCGTTTATGATATTTGATATTTGATATTAGATATGCGCGAATGACAAATGACCGGTGACGAATGACCAGTCTTACATCATTTCACCCATTTCCAGGGCGGGGTGACCTCTTTCTATCAGCCATTCGGCTAATTCTTCGATGTCTGTGGTGATGGTTTCATCGGCGATTTTGTCCAATAAATCTGGGACGCCTTCTTCGCGGCAGCGCTGTTCCAAACTATCGCGGATTTTGTTCTTAATACCGGTGGTAAGCCATACCAGCCGCTTCAAGCCGCCTTCGGCGGAGATGAATTTCTTGGAGATGATATACAGCGTGCCGATGCCGATGAATCCGGGGGTCTGCTGACCGCCGCCGACCAATTCCGCCAGGGAAGAGAAGGTCATCCCCACCGGGGTCATATCGTGGTAATCGCGGTCGACCACCATAATGCCGCCGGTTCCCGGCAATATTGCGGCGATGCATTCGAAACAGCCGCAGGAAGTCATAGGTTCATTAATCATACTGTATAGTGAGAAGCTGTCGAACGCTCCATCGGTGTATTCGGTGACGAATTTGTCCACCCCGCGGAATTTGCCCAGCATTGGGTCGTAGCATTCGCCCTTTTTCACCGGCTGATTGCCGCCGTGAGGGTTAATTTCGTAGGCGGCTTTACCGTCCAGCCAGTTGTAAGCTCCGCAAAGCCCCAGCCGCTGGGGGGTTATGATGCAGACATGCACCGGGGCGTAAGATTGACACAGGGCGCAGGAATAGAATTCCTCCACGCTTTCATCGGTCATTTGACCCAAGCGGGTGTCGCGTTCTTCATAAGCCGCTTTCGCCAGCGGATGCAGTCTTTGGACATCATCGTCATTGGTATAAATAGTAACTTGAACTTTATCCACAATAGAGGGAAATTCGGAAAGGAGTTTGTGGCGGAGAATCACGCCGAGGTGGTGGATTTTGAAGCCGGATTTCTGGGCGTCTTTGGAAATCCTTATCCAGTTGATGTCCCGCTGTCCCAAGTGCATCACCCCCATCGGTTCTGAAAGGAAGGTATGAATATACCGTTCGAGGATGGACTCAAAATCTTTCTGCATCTTCCGCCCGGCGGCTTTGACCATTATGGCTAAAGGACTGCGGTGTCTTTCGGGCATACTGTCGATTTCACCGCCCACCACTTCGATTCTGCCGTCATCGACATTGGCGAGTTCGTCCATCTGCAGATATTCGAAGGAGGTGTGGTATTTGCCGCCGAATTCAACCGCCAGGTTTTCTTTACGGACGCGTTCGCCTTCGAAAGCGGGACCGTATCTGACCGGAATGGGGATTTTGTCCACTTTCAATTTCAAGCCGCGGACTTCGATGGCGCGCTGGGGCATATCGTCGTGGCTGACGCCGGAAACTACATGTTCGTAAGTGCAGATGCCGGTGGGGAGAATTTGGGGGATGCCGGTGTCGGCGATTACCGGGAAGCCGAAATTGATAGCCCCGGCGGCGGTGGCGTATTTTTCATCGTCAACTTCGCCCAAAGCGAGGACGAAGGCGTGCACCCGGTCTTTATTATACAACAGGATTTCGGAGGCTTTGCGCAAGCTGCCGGGCTGAATCCCGCCGAAGGTCATAGCGGCTCGGGCGGCGAAGCCGAGGGCGAGCACGGCGGCGGTGATGTCCTTACCGTAGGGGACGAGGAAGGTGTCCCAGTCCATCTGGACGCCTTCGGCGTGGAGCTGTTCCGCAATGGAAGTTCCGTTGGTGGAACCCGCCATGAAGACCAGGATATTGCGTTCCTGCAGGTCGCGGGCGAGTTTGACCGCGGCTTGATTGTCGGGGAGGGCTCCTATGCAGGCGGCGAAGCCGGGCATCCTGCCGTCGACCAATTTTATCCCCTGTTCGCGGAGCACGCCGTCGGTGGTGAAGCCGATGTAGGGCGCTTGGGGATAGCCGGGTTCCAAACATCGCAGGGCTTCGATGATTTCTTCGGCGAAGAGGGCGGCGATGCCGGCGTCGAGGGCGTCGCCGAGGTAGGGATACCACAGTTTTTCCGCGGGTATTGGGGGCAGGAGTTTGTCGGCTTCTTGGAGGACTTCCTTCATATCGCCGATTTTGGTCACTTTTTTGCCTAATAGGGCGTAGATGACCGGCAGGTAATATGCGGTGTCGGGGAATTCAACGGTATGATTATCGCCGTGTTGATTTATTGCGGTTTCGAGCGCTGTGCGGGCGCGGCCGACTAATTTATGGGCGCCGGAGATGGCGGCGGAAGCGATGATTTTGGACATTTTTCAGTTGCGAGTTTCGAGTTGCGGGTTGCGAGTTGCGAGCTGCAAGCTGCGAGTTGCGAGTTGCGAGCTGCAAGCTGCGAGTTGCGAGATGCGAGATGCGAGTCTCGTGTCTCAAGAAGAGATGGTTGTAATTACTCTTGAAAATGTAAAATGTAAAATGATAGCACAACAAGACTAAGTCGTCGTTTTCATGCTTGGTGGTCCCGACCGTTCGGGATGAGGGTTTCTATTGAAAACACAACCACTTATTTCGTACATTATAAATGGACAAATTTGTTATAACAGGCGGGAATAAATTATGCGGTGAAGTTACAGTAGGAGGAGCTAAAAACGCGGCTCTGCCGCTGATAACCGCATCGTTATTAGTCCGGGGGCAAAGCCGAATTTTCAATGTCCAACCCCTGACCGACATTAGAACCATCTGCAGGCTCTTGAATATCTTAGGAGCGGAGTGTTCGGTTGGAGATGATATGGTGATAGTCGACACCAGCGGGCTGAAGAACTATGAAGCTCCATATAAGCTGGTCAAGACGATGCGCGCCTCGATTTATGTTTTGGGACCGTTATTGGCTCATTTTGGGCGTGCAAGAATTTCCCTGCCCGGAGGGTGCGCCTGGGGTCCCAGGCCGGTCAATCTGCATATTGAAGGGATGCGCAAGTTAGGCGCGGAAGTGGCGCTTGAAGGCGGCTATATAATCGCTAGGGCACGGAGATTGCGAGGCGCTAATATCGACCTTGATTTCCCTTCTGTGGGAGCCACCGGAAATATTTTAATGGCTGCCGTTGCCGCCAAAGGGGAGACGGTTATCAACAATGCCGCTCGCGAACCGGATATCTCCGCATTAGCAGAATTCCTTCAAAAAATGGGCGCAAGGATTGAAGGTATAGGAACATCCACCCTTCATATCCAAGGTGTTGATGAACTCCATTCCTGTGATTTCAATAATATACCTGACCGGATTGAAGCGGGCACTTTTATGGTCGCCAGCGCCATTACTGCAGGGGATGTTAAACTTAACCATTGCCGCCCCGATCACTGCCAAGCGGCGCTGCAGAAACTCCAGATCGCAGGGTGTGATATAGAACAAGGGGTGGATTGGGTTCGAGTGAGGCGCGATGGGGATATACAGCCGGTGAATGTGACCACCGAGGTTTATCCGGGTTATCCCACCGACCTGCAGGCTCAATGGATTGCATTAATGTCGCTTGCGAAGGGGACTTCGTGGGTGATTGAGACTATTTATAAAGATCGTTTCACGCATGTGGCTGAACTCGCGCGTTTGGGCGCTGAGATTACTATGAAAGACTCCACCGCTATGGTGAAGGGAGTAGGTAAATTAAAAGGCGCTCCGGTGATGTCCACCGACATCCGCGCCAGCGCCAGCCTTATCCTGGCGGGTTTGGCCGCGGAAGGGCGGACCGATGTCACCAGGATATATCACATAGACCGAGGATACTACCGAATTGAAGACAAGCTCGTCCAATTGGGGGCTGATATTCACCGGGAAAGAGATGAATGAATGCCAGCAGTATTGTCCGGTAAGGTAATTCACTTTAACATGAAAATAGCTGCGAGTTGCGAGATTCGAGTTTCGAGTCTCAGGTCTCAAGTCTCGTGTCCCAAGAGGAGACCATTGCGGTTTACCCTGAAAACAGGATTTAGGATTTAGGATTTAGGGGGCTGGCATTCCC
>JABMRZ010000288.1 GCA_013202315.1 Candidatus Tariuqbacter arcticus
CACTAAACACTCAACACTCAACACTCAACACTCAAAACACTAAATCCTATTTTCAAGTGAAATGATTCTATACGCGGATATGGTCGGTGGAGCGGCGGGCGATATGATTATCGCAGCTATGCTGGACTGTGGACTGCCGCTGGAACACCTGCGGAGAGAACTGGATAAATTGAAGCTGCCCGGTCTTTCAATTTCAGCGGAAAAAGTGATGCGCGGAGCGGTCCGCTGCACCAAATTCCAGGTCGACGCCCCGGCGGAGGAACATCATCGCACCTTCAACCATATACGCGGTATGATAGAGAATTCCGGCCTTTCGCCCGAAGTCAAAGAGCGTTCGGTGAAAATATTCCGGAAGTTGGCTGAAGCGGAAGGCGCGGTTCACGGCTTATCGGCGGATGAAGTCCATTTTCACGAAGTCGGAGCGGCTGATTCCATCGCAGACATAGTCGGAGCGGCGGTTGGAATGGAGTATTATCAGGCGAAGGGGTTCTACCTCTCCGATTTCCTCTTCGGAAAAGGGACGGTGGAATGCGCCCATGGAACTATCCCCATCCCCGCTCCGGCGACAGTGATGCTGACCCAAGGATTCAGCTTCCGCAAATTGGACATCGACTGCGAAATGACCACCCCCACCGGCGCCGCCATTTTAACCGCGTATTCTCTGGGAAAACTGCCTTGTTCGCCTTTCTCAGCGACGGTTGTGGGGTGCGGAGCTGGTTCCCGCGAAATCGAAGGGGCGCCGAATTTCCTGCGTTTATGGGTGATGATAAAGCCGGTTCAAAACACAATCGAGGAACGGGAAATCATCATCGAAGCGAACATCGACGATATGGAAGCCGAATTATACCCCTATCTGATGGATAAACTCTTCTTAGCCGAGGCCAAGGATGTATTTTTCACCCCGGTAACTATGAAAAAGGGTAGACCGGGGGTGTTAGTGACCATAATCGCCGATGAAAATAAACTGCGCGAAATTGGCAGCATCCTCTTCCGGGAAAGCGCCACCATCGGCCTTCGATGGCGCTCCATAAACCGCTGGAAACTCCCCCGGCAAATCTGTGAAGTCGAAACCGCCTGGGGTGTCATCAAGGCGAAGCGGGTCGAATTCGAGGGGGATGTGAGGGTGCTGCCCGAATACGAAGAATGCCGCGCCCTGGCGGAAAAAGCGAAAATCCCCTTATCCGAAGTCTACCGGGCGGTGATTATTGCGGGGAACCAGGTTTGATTTCCCTAAAAGAAGTCTCATTCTCCTATTCCGACACTCCGGTCATTGAGGGTTTGAACTTGGAAATCGGCGAAGGCGAAAGAGTGGCGCTGATGGGACCCAACGGATGCGGAAAATCGACCCTGGCTATGCTCGTCAAGGGATTGATTATACCGAACGAAGGTTCAATTCATATCGATGACCTGCCCATCTCCGAAGCCCCCCCCGGCAAAGTCGGTATAGTGTTCCAGAACCCTGAAGACCAAATTGCGGCGGCGACGGTTGAGCGGGAAGTCGCCTTCGGCTTGGAAAATATCGGCTTGCCCCGCGATGAAATGCTGGCGCGGGTGGATGAATCATTGAAGCGGTTCGGGCTGCAAGCCTACAAACGCCATCCCTCACATTTATTGTCAGGGGGGCAGCTGCAGAAACTGGCGTTGGCCTCGGCCTTCGCTATGCGCCCCGACTACCTCATTCTGGACGAATCCACTTCCATGCTCGACCCCAAATCGAGGCTGGAATTTATGAGCGCTTTGGATTCCCTGCCGCCGAAAACCGGAATAATTTTCATCACTCAATTCCCGCGCGAGGCTTTGAACTTCGAGCGTTTAATCGTGATGTCCGCCGGGCGGATTATCTTCGACGGCTCGCCGGAAAAATTCTTCTCCGATGAAGATAAGACCACATCCGCCGCCATCGATCCCCCGGTCGAATTCGCTTTGAAGCGAATGATGGGGAATCTTTGAAACTGCGCAATTTGGAGGGCAATCCCTTATGAAACACTTCATATTTCCACTCATCATCATCATATCAATCACCACCGCCGCCCCCGCCTACTGGCCGGTGACGGTGGAGGAAGACCTTTTGGTCGCCGCCGACCCGGACAGCGCTGAAAGATATTGCGTGGCATCGCCCTATCCCGATGGATCGGTATTAGTTGTTTTTATGCTTCATAATTCCGGACATCACTATCAAATTATCGACCGATATGGTGAGTTGAAATATGATTACCCGGAAGCTCTTACCCCAAGTTTAGGCACAGGTGGATTTTCCGTACAACAGCTATTACCAGATGAATGTAGTGGTGCATTTGTAGTTTTTACCTATTCTGATGGTTCTGTAATAATCGCTCAGCGGCTGGATTCTCTGGGCAATCGCTTGTGGGGGGATAACGGGGTAATGATTTTCCCGGATTTCGAATCCGATTTCCATGTCAGTCTTGACGGCGAAGGGGGTTTTCTGCTGGCGGTTTCCCCCGACGAACCGGATGCTGAATATTCTGATTTGTGGGTGCAAAAGGTCGATTGCAACGGTAATTTATTGTGGGGCAATTCTGGCGTTATGATTTCTGGTGTACCTTCACAATCCGAGCGCTATCCTAAAATATGCCACGATGGAGATGGTGGAGGGTTTGTCGCCTGGCAGGATCATCGCAATGCGTATTATGGAGAGCTTATGGCGCAGCATGTAGCCATGAATGGGAATTTACTATGGCCGGAAGAGTTGATAATTTGTGAGAATTATTGGAAGCATCAGATAATCTCTGACGGTGAGGGGGGTTTCATCGTTCAAGCCAACCCCGGACCGGCCGATTTCAACACTCACTGGCGGATTGACGACGAGGGCGACATATTGTGGGTACGCGACCATCTCAGCTGGTATTTCTGGGCGGACATGATTCCCGGTGAACCCGGCTTTTTCTATCTGGGCTTCGTCTACAGTCATGGCACCTACGGTCAACGAATGGATATGGAGGGCAACAATTACTGGCCCACCTGGGGCAGCGGTCAGCCCGGCGCGCCATTTGCATATTTCCCGAATTGGTACAACTGCAACAACGAGCACTATTATTACCAATACCCATATTTTTATGGAATATATGGCTTTTCATACAATCACGCAGAAATAAATGATCTTTTTGTGAATGTATTGGATTCACTGGGCAATCCACTATTTGGAGAAAGTGGTGTATTAATCAATACATGGGGTGGAACGAATTTTTATACCAATATAATTCCCATCGATGACGGTGGAATAGTATCGGTTTTTCAATTTGCCAGCGGCATCCCGCCCGCTTATTATGACATTCATGCCAAACGCATCAACGCCGACGGCACACTGGGCGGGCCTAATGCGGCGATTGAGGATATGACGATTGCGGTATCGGGAAGTGATATTGTGCTGTCCTGGCCGTCGCAAGCGCCTTCCGCTCAATATTACCTCCGCAAATTGGTCGACCCCTATTCTTTTCCCGTTATCCCAGATACTACTATAAGTGACACTTTTTTCATCGACCTCAACGCATTATCCGAAGGGTCGCAATTCTACCGGGTCACCTGGGAACCGTGGGTCAACTGAAAATGTAAAATGTAAAATGTAAAACTAAGAATGAAAAAATATCAAAGATTCTGCACAAAATGCAAATAATCGAGCATTTTTTTCACGACTCTGCCTTTTCGGCAGGAAATTGTGAACTTTCTTCACGATTTTTTGAAGTTTCGGCAGAAAAACTGTCAAAAAAGTCAAAAAAATTGAAATAATTGCCTAAAATTGTGATTTTTTACCGAAAACTGTGAACCGATTATTTAAAAAATGTGAATTGAACGCAAGAAATATGCAAAGATTAAAAAAAAATGAGACATTTCTGCAAATAGAGGCTCTCGCAAGACCGCTATTATACTATCAACCGACAACCGACAACCGTTAACCGACAACCGTCAATCGTTCACCGTCAATTACTGAACAGAATTATTAGCCGATTAGTCACACATATTCTCATTTTATTATTCTTCGTTTTTCCCCTGCTTTGGTTTCCAATTCAAGCTGAGGAAGGCTTCACTCCCCGCTCCGAAGCCAGCATCGCCTTTGTGGGTGATATCTTCCTCGGAAATTGGGCGGAAGATTATATTGAAAAATACGGCGTAGATTACCCGTTCAGGGGCTGCGAAGAGCTCTTCGCCGATGTCGATTTAGTGGTGGGAAATCTGGAAAGCCCCATCACCGAAGGAGGCGAAATATTCCCCAAAGATTTCAACCTGAAGTCGCCTCCGGGCTGTCAGGAGGGGCTGTTTGCAGCCAACATCTGCGCCGTCAACCTGGCGAATAACCACATTATGGATTACGGCTTGACCGGCTTGAATGCGACTTTATCGGCTCTCGACTCGTCTAATATAAAGTATTTCGGCGCGGGTTTGAATCGTAAGACCGCACTGAAGGAAGCTTCTTTCACCATCAAGGGGCAGTCTTTCGCCTTCATTGGTTTTTCCGCCACCTTCCCGGAGGAATTCTGGGCGACCGATTCCACTCCCGGAACCGCCTTCCCCTGGGATGAAGATATCCGGGAAGTGATTCCAAGGCTGGCTGGAGTTTATGATGTGGTGGTGGTGTCGTTTCATTGGAGCGCGGAAAAACTCGAATTCCCCAAGGATTACCAGGTGGATTTGGCGCACCTCTGCGCCGAATTGGGGGCGGATTTGATTGTGGGGCATCACCCTCATATCGCGCAGGGGGTGGAATTATACGGCGATGTCCCCATTTTCTACAGTCTGGGAAATTTCGCCTTCGCTTCCTACAGTGAAAGCGCCCGCATCGGTTTGGTTGCGGTTGTCGATTTCCAGGGCGGGAAGGCGGTATGTTCCAAAGCCGTACCCTTGAATGTCTATAATGCGGAAGTCAACTTCCAACCCCATCCGCTTCCTGAAAAAGCCCGGGCGGAATATTTCCCCTACTTGTTCAATTTATCTTTGGAACTTAATCAAAACCCCATAGTTATAACTGAAGAGGGGGAAATCAGATTGAAACTATATATTCCTGAGCCTGAACAAGCCGGAATTAAGGAGTATCGAAGGTGAATGAGTATCCAGTAATATTCTTGGCACTTGGCACTGGGCACTTGGCACTTGATACTTGGCGCTTGACACTTGGCACTTGACACTTTTCTAAAAACAGAGGTTTTTAATGGACTATAAACACCAGCGCAGTTTACGCCGTATCTCAGCATTTGTTATTATAGCCGCTTTCGGAGTTATTTTCGGCATCCTCTTTGCCTCCAGAATGAACTGGACCGATGTCTCTATAGCGGATGAGGAGCAGACTACTTCGCAGCCTGCCAATTATGTATTTCAAGACTATGAAAGCCCATTCGTGGCGGTGGCGGAAAATATTAAACCTGCGGTAGTCTCCATCTCCACCGAAAGCCGCGCAATCATCGGCTCGCCCTTTGAGTTATTCGACTTCGGCCCTTTTAAGGATTTCTTCCGGCAGCATGACCGCCCGCAGGAACAAAAGACCCGCAGCGCTGGAAGCGGAATCATCATCAGTGAAAAGGGCTATATATTGACCAATAATCATCTGGTGGAAAATGCCGATAATATTACGGTCAGATTAGCCAGCGATGAAGAATATGAAGCAGAGGTCATCGGCGCCGACCCCATCACCGATGTCGCCCTGATTAAAATCGCTGTCAAGTTGAAGCCGGAACAAGTCGCACGTCTGGGCAACAGCGATGAAATTAAAATCGGGCAGTGGGCGATCGCCATCGGGAATCCTTTCGGACTGGATTGGACTGTCACTGTGGGGGTGATTTCCGCCATCGGGCGGGGAGGGTTGAATATCGCCGGGCGGGGTCCCGATATCCAGAACTTCATCCAAACCGACGCTTCCATCAACTTCGGCAATTCCGGCGGACCTCTGGTCAATATTCACGGCGAAGTAATCGGCATCAACACCGCCATCAACACCGAAGGGCAGGGGATAGGCTTCGCCATCCCGGTGAATATGGCGAAAGAAGTCGCCGACCAGCTCAAAGAAAGCGGACGGGTGTCTCACGGCTATCTGGGAATGGTACCGGTGGAATTGACCGCCGCCAAAAAGGAAGCGCTGGGATTAGATCCCGATGTCCGAGGCGTCTTCGTGGATATGGTGGAAGAGGATAATCCGGCGGATGAAGGCGGTCTCGAACCCAGCGATGTCATCGTCGAATTTGAAGGCGTGAAAATCACCAATGTGATTCAATTCCGCAGTCTGGTCGCTTCCAAGCGTGCGGGCGATAAGGTCGAGGCTGTTGTCGTTCGCGACGGCAGGAAAAAAAGATTGGCCTTCATCCTTGGCGACCGGGCGGAAATCCTGTCAGCAACTTATCCTGTGGAAAGGCGTTCCGATGTATGGCTCGGTATCCATATCGAAAGCCTCAAAGGGCAGCAGGCTCGCCAATGGAACATCACTGAAGTTGAAGGGGTTCTGGTGGTGGAAATCGACCAGGATTCCCCCGCTGAAGGCGTGCTGCAGGGCGGGGATGTCATCATCGAAATAGACAAATGTCCGGTGAAATCGGTCAAGGATTTCAATAATATCGCCACCGACTTGAAAGACCGCAAGAAGAGCATTCTGTTCCGAATATCTCGAAACGGACGAAAAACCTTCGAAGTGATTAAGCCGGAATGATACATAGTATTACTTTGTTAAGTCCATACTGTCTTTCGTAATATTATAGCTTTATCCCAAATATTTTTGTTTTTTGTATGTTTATTTGAAGGTTAGATTCACTGGCTATTAAGGCTATTATGGCTATTTAAATCCTTATATATCCTTGGGCAGAGCCGATGAACTCATAGCTTCCGGACAAACCGATGGATTAGCCAGATCGCTGGTGCGCTTCTGCCGCCAGGTCAAGCTGGTCGCAGGGCACCGCAGCGGCGCTATTCAAGCGCATTCCAGCCTGAAAATCGGTCCCTGTCTGATCTTTGAAAGATTATGGTCGAACCTAAAAATACCCCAGGTACTGGAAGAAGAACTGCAAAACCGCAAATACGAATTCTCGCTGGAAAGAGCAGTATTTATCAGCGTTTTGCATCGATTGTTTTCACCCAGCAGTGACCGGGGGGCGGAGAAGTGGAAGCGCGACCACCGCATCGAAGGCTCTGATAATATTGAACTTCACCAACACTACCGGGCGATGGCCTGGCTGGGTGACAAGGATGTGATATGTAGTGCCAAGAAACTTTTATCGCTCTACAACTCTATATTTATCAAAAAACTGCAAAACACAAGTGTTGAAGATGAGTTAGATATGACACTCAAACGTCCTCCTCCCAAAATGGCTGGCGCTTCAGACCAGAAGGAAAGCCACTCACAATATGTATTTCAACGATGAAAATGAATTGACATTGGCGGTTGAATCGCAGTTTGCGAAATGGATTAAACCCAATGATGAATTATGGAATTTGTGCGCAATTAAATAATTCGCTCATTATAAATTAGTATTTTTCACCCCATCCACAAATTCCTATCCAAACTCCTATACTGTATCGCCTCCGCTATGTGAGATGTCTTTATATCTTCAACCGCTTCCAAATCGGCGATGGTGCGGGCGACCTTGATAATCCGGTCGTAAGCGCGGGCGGAAAAGCCCAGTTTGTCGATGGCGTTCTTCAATAAAGCCATACAGTCGGCATTGATTGGGCAGTATTTCTTCATTACGCGGGAATTCATATCGGAGTTGGAATATACGCCCTTCTCCTCCCGGAAGCGCTCGATCTGTATTTTGCGGGCGGCGACCACCCGCTCCCGGATGACCTCCGACTTATCCCCGGAACGGTCGGAAGACAGTTCCTTGAATTTCACCGCCGGGACTTCGATATGGATGTCAATCCGGTCTAACAAAGGCCCCGAAATGCGGGAAAGATACTTCTGAATCTGAGGGACGGTGCAGGTGCACTGCTTGGCGGGGTCGGTGGCGTAGCCGCAGGGGCAGGGATTCATCGCCGCCGCCAACATAAAATTGGTAGGATAGGTTAAAGACAATTGCGAGCGGGAAATTGTAACCTGTCCGTCCTCCAAAGGCTGCCTCAATACTTCCAAAACATTCTTCTTGAATTCGGGTAGTTCATCCAGGAAGAGGACGCCGTGGTGCGCCAATGATACTTCTCCGGGACGGGGGATGGTGCCTCCGCCGATTAGCCCGGCGTCGGATATGGTGTGGTGCGGGTTGCGGAAGGGCCTGACCGCCACCAATGCGGTATGCGATGGCAGCAGTCCCGCCACCGAATGTATTTTGGTGGTCTCCAAGGCTTCCGCTAAAGTCAAATCGGGGAGGATGGTGGGGAATCTTTTCGCCAGCATAGTTTTGCCGGAGCCGGGCGGTCCTATCATAATGATGTTGTGCCCTCCGGCGGCGGCGACTTCCATCGCCCGCTTGCCGTGTTCCTGACCCTTCACATCGGAGAAGTCGAGTTCGCTGTGGCGGCTGCGGGCGAATACGCTTTCGATGTCGACCACATAGGGTTCGATGTCCAATTCACCGTTGAGGAATTCCACCGCGTTGGCGAGGGTTTCGGCCGGATATACTTTCAGCCCTTCCACCATCGCCGCCTCTTCGGCGTTTTCATCGGGGAGCAGGATGCCTTTGAAGCCTTCCTTTTTCAGGCGCATCGCTACCGGCAGGACCCCTTTTATGGGGCGGAGGTTGCCGTCCAGGGACAATTCTCCCAGAACCGCCAATTCTTCCAACCGTCCGTCATCTTCAATCTGCCCGGAAGCGCATAGTATCCCCAGGGCGATGGGGAGGTCATAAGATGAGCCTTCCTTCCTGATATCGGCGGGGGCTAAGTTTACGATGGTCCTTTTCAGCGGATAAAAGAAGCCGGAGTTTCTAATCGCCGCTTCGACACGCTCTTTCGATTCTTTCACTGCGTTGTCAGGAAGCCCGACAATGGCAAAGTAAGGCATAGCGGCGCCCAAATTCACCTGGACTTCCACCATATAAGCGTCGATGCCGATCACCGCGGTGGAAAATATTTTGGCAAACATATAAGTTTGTTAAAAGTTAAAGGTTAAATTTGTATTTATTGGTAATATTACACCTACAGCCTATAGCCCATAGCCTACATCCCACAACCCATAGCCTACAGCCCACAGCCTACAGCCTTCAG
>JABMRZ010000289.1 GCA_013202315.1 Candidatus Tariuqbacter arcticus
CAATAACTAATGACCATTTCAAATGTCTCGACCATTCGAGACCACCTCTTCCGGACGAAGTACCGGACGAGTCGTAGATTCTTACGCATTCAATGTAAGAGTCCATCTCTTACAATGTTATATATTTTTAATAGACAATTAGTTGCGAGTTAAAATCGAAATGACGAATTGTTTTTAATTTTGCATTATTAATTCTTAATTTTAAATTTCAAATATTTTTGGCTAGATTTTAGTCGAACAAGGAATGATGAAGTTCTGGTGGGTTAAGAGCCCACCCTACTGGAAATAAGTTCAAAAACGCTGTGATTAGTAAAAGTACAAATAATAATCGGTCATTAAGACTGTTTCTCTTTGCGGCGGTGTTGTTCAGTCCGATATCACTGCAGGGGGCGAAGTATGGCGGTGAATTTCTGCAAATCGGATTGGGAGGGCGCGCCGCCGGGATGGGAGGGGCTTTCTGCAGTTTAGCCGATGATGGTTCAGGATTCTATTGGAATCCCGCCGGGTACGCCCGGCTTCATACGCTTCAATTCAGCGGGATGTACGCTCCTTTGTATGGAGGTGTAGGTTCATCGCTGGCGGATTATCATCATTTGGGTGTTAGTATGCCGATTTCCGGGGTTATTTTGGGGGTCAATTGGATCAGGCTGTCAGTTGGGGATATCCCTCGATATCCCGATTACAGCAATCTGGATTATATCACCCGTCGGAATCTGATATTGAACGCCAATGGTGAACCGCAAGGTTATTTCTCCGACATAGAGGATGCGGTTTTTCTCACTATCGCCAGGATGAATAGACTGAGGATAGACTTCGGCTGGAATTATTTCAAGCTTCCGGTGGAAGTGCCAATTGGCTTGAACCTGAAGATGATTCGTCAATCATTGGCGGGGTATTCCTCTTTTGGCATCGGCGCCGATTTTGGAATGCAGATTTTAGTGGGACTGGATGAATTGTTATCCATCAAGGGATTGGGGGATTTTTGTTTCGGCTTCAACTGGCAGGATTTCAGCAAGACCGGCATCAATTGGGGAAATAACAATTCCGACGCCATTCCCGCCAATTTCAAACACGGCTTCGGATTATCTCAACGCTTCAGCAGGATTGACAGCGAAATCAATCTTGTGATGGATGTGGACAATAGATGGGAGAAAGAACAGCATTTCGGATTTGAATTCATCTTTCAGCAATTCCTCGCTTTCAGGATAGGTCATGAAAGGCGGGGGTGGACAGCCGGTTTCGGGGGGAAATATAAACAATTAACCCTGGATTACGCCTTTGTCAACACCGATTTGGGGGCTTTGAACAGGCTGTCCGGTTCATTTTTTATTGAATAGAGAGGGGTCGATGATGAAGAAGTTGTCACTCCCTTTGATTTGCCTATCGTGCTTGATGGTGTTTTCCTGCGGTGAAGACACGATCGATGAGGATATAACCGCGCCCATGCCGCCTGAATTGGTGGAGAAGTCGGTGGAATACGCTATGGTGGAAAACGGAATAGATGCGGTGCCCGGTGGAAATTGGATATATTTACAGTGGGATCCGAACACGGAAGACGATTTAGCCGGTTATCAGATTTGGCGAATGGCTGAGGACGACACCAATCAGACCTTCCTGCTTCTGCAGAATCTCAGTCTCACTCAGTTGACCTCCATTGAACAGCCCGAATTCACCGATATGAGCCCGGAAGTCGCTCCCAATCCCTTCACCGGTTTCGGGCGGGGATATTATTACTATATCACCGCTTATGATGATATGGGGAATCAATCAGCGGCATCCGATACAGCTTATTATAAGCTTCTGAAAAAACCTCAATCGCTGAGCGTCGACGCCGATTTAGACACGGTTCGCTGGTCGTATCCTATCGCTCCGGAGGAAGATGTTTATTTTGTCCTCAGGATTGTGCGTGTTCCTTCCGGCGATTATGTTTGGATTACCAGGTACTATAACTTCCAAGACCCTTTTGCCGTCCCATATAATTTTGACGGGAGCGCAATTGGTTTTATGGGTTCAGGTAAATATTATTTTCGGGTGGATGTGTCTTATTTGACGGATTATGGCGATTTATACAATGGCGCGGAATCCAATCTGCTGTATTATACGGTGGAATAAAATATGATTTGAGAGTTATTTAATATGTAAGAATCTACGCCTCGTCCGAGACTTCGCTCGAAAGAAGGGATTTCGGAGTTAGAAGCTCGACACTGGGACAAAATTCGAAATCCGAAACTCGAAATTCTATCCGATTCCGGGCGAGCCGGAATGACATCCGTTTGTTAGCGGTCCGGATTCCCGCTAAAACCGTGCGGGAATGCCAGGAGGGTGCGGGAATGACAGGGGGGAGCGG
>JABMRZ010000290.1 GCA_013202315.1 Candidatus Tariuqbacter arcticus
CCAATGAGCCCTCAGCCTTGCGCCTTTCTGTTCTCTGTTTTCAGTTCTCGCTTCTCAAATCAAATATCAAATATCATTGGCTAGGGTTTATCCTGTCATTCCCGCATGCTTTTAGCGGGAATACGTACCATATTTATATGTTTCGTTGTCCCGATTATTCGGCATGATAGTATAACCATACAAAACAGCGAGGAGCCTCATAAAATAACATTTTATCCGAGTCGGCGATGTTGCTAATCCGTATTATAATCTTGTTCCCAATTTTGGCGATGCTTCTTGTGGGAACAGGGTGCCTCAATCCCTTCGCACCCCAGCTCGGTGAAGCCGGCGGTTCTCAAGTGCCGGACGCAGTTACCATCGGCGGTATGCTGGAATTGTTTAAATATTCATATATCACCAAAGATTCGCTCTATTATAGTCAGCTTCTGGATTCGTCCTTCGTTTTTCAATATTATGATGCGGTTAATTCCCGC
The DNA here is from genome assembly GCA_013202315.1 of Candidatus Tariuqbacter arcticus. Lineage (GTDB taxonomy): Bacteria > Electryoneota > Tariuqbacteria > Tariuqbacterales > Tariuqbacteraceae > Tariuqbacter > Tariuqbacter arcticus. The sequence goes on from JABMRZ010000290.1 coordinate 474, forward strand.
TACGACCAGTGGTATAGAACCACCGATTTGAAAGCCACTGCCGGACTGTTCAGCAATTATGAAGTAATAGACCTGAACTGGTACAACCTGCCCCCGGGGGACTATAACTTCAATTTTGAGGACAGCCTGAAGCAAATATTGGTCAATTTCAACTTGACCCTGGATAATACGGTGATTTACGGCTTCGCCCGCTTTGACTGCTACAAAAAATCGGGCTCAAAATTCAAAATCGTGGCTTGGAAAGATGATTTTTAAGCCGGGATGTAAGTTATATCTGTTGATGTTGTTCTCTTTGCTGTCGATAGCCATTGCTCTTGATTCGATTTCTGTTGTTGCCAGTGAAAAGCCTCGCATCATTTTGATTTTCGATGATTTCGGTTTTTATCCGCCGAAAAGCAGTCTGATACAGGGATTCCTTGAAATTGAAGAACCCTTTGCAGTGTCGATAATTCCCGGTCTGGAATATTCGACTCAACTGGCACAGGTGTTCCACCGGGCGAACAAGGAAATCGTCATCCATATGCCTATGGAATCGGTTGCGGCGGCGCCGACAGAATCGCTGACCTTGCGGGCATCGATGGAATCTTTCGAAATTCGCGGTCTGATTTACCAGTCGATTTTTGATATACCCTGTGCCCGGGGAATGTCCAATCATCAGGGCTCCAAATTCACCGCCAGCTATGATGCGATGAATCTCTTGATTGATGTCCTGGCTGACACCAATATGTACTTCATCGACAGCCTGACTTCGCCCAAGTCCATAGCTTATCGACTATGCCGCCAACGCAAAATCCCCGCGCTGCGCAGAGATATCTTCCTGGATACCAATCTTGAACCGGAAGAAACCATTGCCGGAAGGTTCTGCCAATTGGTCGCTGTCGCTAAGAAGCGAGGCTATGCGGTAGGAATAGGACATCATTATCGTGAAACCCTGTTTGAATTCAAGGAATTCCTCGATTCCCCTTTAAGCGATGAAATTGAATTGATCCTCCCTTCAGAACTTTTAGGGCTATCGAACGACTAATAATAAATATTCGGTTATCTATTCTAATCAGCAGATTGTATTTATTAGGCATACGGAAACATTTAGTTTATTCCGAAGGGTTAGGACAGCATCAATGTCATTCCCGCTTTCCAGGCTGTCCGAGAATGTGTTAAAATCAAGAATTCACAGGAAATAATGGATATGATGGATATATCAACTTCTTGTATTTCCATAATTTCCATAATAGCCAGTGAATTAATTACCGTCAAAGAAACAAGAAATTTACTATTTTCAGACAGAGTGGAAAGCGGGAATCCAGTGTCTACTATTAAATGGTTTGATTAACAACTTCTAATTATTTGACCATTTCTATTTATAGATACAAATAACCCTTGCAAATGAAAATATTTCGTTAAAAATAGTTGCATTTGCAATGAATTTCTTGACAAATACTTCTTCAATGATTATTTTACACATATAAGACCCTTTCCCTCATTTTCCAACAGGATACTCGATGAAAAAAATTGCGGTAATACCCGGCGACGGCATTGGGATAGATGTCACCGATGAAGCGCTTAAAATACTCCGAACGGTCAAAGAAACGGGGCTCGATATCCACTGGGATGTCTTCGATTACGGAGCTGAAAAATATCTGGCGACCGGCGTCACCCTCCCCGATGAAGAAGTGGAGAACTTCCGCGACAACTACGACGCCATATTCATCGGCGCAGTGGGCGATCCGCGAGTCCCCGATATGAAACACGGCAAAGATATCCTGCTCGGCTTGCGCTTCAAACTCGACCTGTTCGTCAATTTCCGCCCGGTCAAGCTCTTAGATGAAAAACTGTGCCCCCTGAAAAATAAAACACTCGCCGATATCGATTTCGTCGTCTTCCGCGAAAACACCGAAGGATTATACGCCGGAACCGGCGGCATCCTGAAGCAGGGCACCCCCGACGAAGTGGCGATTCAGACTTCCATCAACACCCGAAAAGGCGTAGAGCGCATCATCAGGTATGCCTTCGAATATGCCAAAGCGCACGGACGAAACCGGGTTACGATGTCCGACAAATCCAACGCTATGCGCTTCGAAGGCGATTTATGGCAGAGGACTTTCTATGAAGTAGGGGAGGAATATCCCGAAATCGAAAAACAGCATTGGTATATCGATGCTTTATTAATGCAGATGGTCAAGCGCCCGGAACAATTCGAGGTCATCGTAACCTGCAATATGTTTGGAGATATCGTAACCGATGTGGGCGCGCAATTATCGGGCGGAATGGGGCTGGCGGGCTCCGGCAATATTCATCCCGGCAGGACATCGCTGTTTGAACCGGTGCACGGCAGCGCCCCTAAGTATCACAGGAAGGATGTGGCTAATCCCTTGGCGGCGATTCTGACCGTGGGAATGATGTTGGAATATATCGGATTCCCCCAATGGAACGCCAGAATCGAAAACGCGGTCATCCAGGCGGTCAAGACCAACAATGTCCCCCGGGATTTGGGTGGGGAGCTGGGGACGAAAGCGATGGGGAATTGGATTGTTTCTAAATTAGTATGAATTAAGTAACTTACTAATTTTAAGTTAGTTATTATTTAATCATTTAGAAATTATGGTTAATCAAATTTTAGGAGAAAGTTATGTCTAAGGAATTTAAAAAAAATCTATACATTTCTATAATATTAGCGAATATTTGCCAATTATTATTGGTATCTTTGCTGCTTCTATTTCTATAGGTATTCTCTCACCATCTTTTGATAGAATTATAGGGGTAGAAAAAACAACACCTGAAAAATATAAGATGCAATTTTTTCAACTTGCTGATTCAATATTTACATCACAGGATACTTTAAATAAACCGATAGAACTTTTAAAGTATACATTTAACTCTATCGACAGAGAATCAAAAGGCTTGCTTTTTAAATATGGTTTTGTAAATGTTTTAGAGGACTACCATGTCTATTTAAGAACTGATGTTAAGAAGGACATATCTTCTAAAATAGGCTATGTTCATCATATATATGAAGTTATATCGATTATTAAAAAGGAATTAGAACAAGAACCATTCACGAGACTACCCGATGAACAGAGACGTATACTCGTTAATCTGAATAAGGCAATTGAGTCTGATGATAAGGAATTAGCTGAAATAAATCTAACTCAACTTAATGATGTATTGAGATTGAATCAAAATGAAATGGAAAAGTTGAAAGGGCAGACTGCCTGGTCCATTCCTTTGAGTATTGTTGGCTTAGTTGCGACGCTTATACTCGGCTTAACTGGCATATTTAGACCCTTATCATATAGGAGGATTAGAAATATTGTTGCCGAAGAGATAAAGTCTCAAGACAAGGAGAAACAACAATTAACTCAACCCCAGAATCCACAACCGAATGTCTAATATCATAACACTACAGTTGTTTGAGAAATGATAAAATTTCACAGCGGATTAAGCCGATTAAGCAGATTCGCCAGCAGTAGATGTGTCGTAATTGATCCGCCAGCTGGCGGACCGACTCTGCTTTATTATTATTCGTGTTCATTCGTGTTCATTCGTGGAGAATTCCTTTAATTGAACCAGACAATTGCCCAAAAAATCCTCGCCCGCCATTCCGGTAGAGACACCGTCCAAGTCGGCGAATTAATCTTCGCCAAACTCGATATGGTGCTGGGCACCGATGTTACCGTTCCGTTATCGGTCGAAGTCTTCCGCCGGATGGGGGCAAGTAAAGTCTTCGACCCGGCGAAAATCGCCCTGGTCAACGACCATTTCGTCCCTGCCAAAGATGTCAAAGCGGCGGAATTATCCAAAACTATGCGGGAATTCGCCCAGGAAATGGGCGTCGCCAACTACTTTGAAGTCGGGCGCTCCGGCATCTGTCATGTGATTCTACCCGATGAAGGGCTGGTCAAGCCGGGCGATTTGATAGTCGGCGCTGACAGCCACACCTGCACTTACGGAGCGCTGGGCGCTTTCTCCACCGGCATCGGCAGCACCGATATGGCGGCGGCCTGGGCGCTGGGTGAATTATGGTTCCGCGTCCCACCGACTATAAAGGTCGAAATCAACGGAAATCTTCCAAGATGGGCGGGCGGGAAGGACATCGCGCTGTTCGTTATCGGGCAGCTCGGCGTTGAAGGGGCGTTATATCTGGCGATTGAATTCACCGGAACTGAGATCGCCGCCCTGCCGATGGACGGGCGGTTCACACTATGCAATATGGCGATTGAAGCCGGCGCTAAAGCGGGCATCATTCCACCTGACGATAAGACCGCTGAATTCATTTCAGCCTTCAAACATATAACCTATGAACCGGTTTTGTCCGATGAAGACGCTGAATATTCGAGGGAATATTCCTTCGATGTGTCGGATTTATCCCTGCAGGTCGCCAAACCCTATCTACCGTCAAACGCTGTCCCGGTCGATGAAGTAGCAGGAATTAAGGTCGATCAAGTGGTGCTGGGTTCCTGCACCAACGGCAGGATGAGCGATTTCCGATTAGCCGCCGATGCTATGAAAGGGAAGCCGGTTCATCCCGGAACGCGGATGATTGTCATCCCCTCCAGCCGGATGGTTCTTCTGCAGATGATTGAAAACGGGCTGGCGCAGACCTTCACCGAAGCCGGAGCTGTTATCAGCCCCCCCACCTGCGGGCCCTGCATCGGCGGGCATATGGGAATATTAGCGGAAAATGAAGCCGGGCTATACACTACCAACCGCAACTTCGTAGGACGCAACGGACATCCTTCGAGTAAAGTCTATTTAGCCGGACCCGCAATCGCCGGAGCCACCGCCGTCGCCGGGGTGATAGCCCATCCCGATGATATTTAATTGTACTGGCATATAGGATTTTCAAATAAATACTCCTATTCGTCATTCCGGCTTGTCCGGAATAGGCTTCGATATACAAAACGATTCCTGACCCTCCCGTCTTATGCGGGATTGCGAGGATGACATCAGGGGGTTAACATCACTAAGAAGTATTCCAGCCAAACTGGAATGATTAGTTACAAAACCCTAACCAAAGATATTTGAAATTTTTCTGAAACATATTCCATTGGTGTTCCTCCAATGATTATATTGACTTGAACAACACCAAAGGAGAAACAACCAATGGAAACTTTATTGCAAATATTTGCCCCCATGCTGATTTTTGTCTACCATTGCTTTGACCGAATCGTTATCAACGGCTACCTTTCGATGCTATCGCGCCCGGAAAATGTAGTTTACTTCTTCAAGCAAGTTGTCGGAGTTGCATCTATCACCAAAGAAGTCCTGTCAGCGCGCACCAATCAATACCATAACTGGGTGGAATCGTTCGCCGGAAATCACGACATACCGATCCAATGGGCGGAGAAAGGTGTGCGCAAGGAAGACTTCGTGCGTCCCTGGCTGAGGAAGATGGAGCGACAGAACCGCTTCGGAGTCTATTTCATTTTCAAGAGCATGGAGCAGGGGAATACTTTTCGTTCAGTCAAGCCCAAGTATGAAACCGATGATTCCAATTACCGCATCCTGAAAAGGAAGCGCAGCCGTTTCACCCATTATTATTACTACATTCGCGATGAAAAACTGGGGGCGATTGTCATTCGGGTGGCTTCTTATCTTCCTTTTCAGACCACCTGCCTTCTCAATGGACACAATTTCATTGAGCGGGAACTTTTGCGGTCGGGGCTGAACTTCCAAAAGAACGACAACGCCTTCGTTTCCGCCAGCGACCCTCAGGCGGTGCAGGATGCTGCTGAGCGGCTGACGGCAGAAATTATCCAAGAAGGCCTCGATTACTGGACTTTGATTGTGGGCCCGAAGTTCTCAAAAAAAGAGCGAGAGGCGATGAACCTGCGGCGATTCTACGCTATTTCCCAGGTCGAGTATTGCCAGAACTTCATCTTTCGGCGCAATTTCCCCATCCGCAAGTTTTTCCAACGTGCTTGTGAATTGGGACTTTTTTCCTTGACAGCCGACAAGTTATCGCATATTTTCGGTTGGCGGATAACCAAGCGATTCAAGGGCAAACTGCAAACTGTGCTGGAACGAGTTGAGCAAAGACATCATATCCTGCGCGCCTATTTCAAAAATTCATTCGTCAAGCAATATGAGAAATTCCGCACCTTCCTGCGCCTGGAAGTCTGCAGTAACAATCTGTACGACCTGCGGGTAAAGAAGTCGTTGGGGAACCTGTCGCTTGTGCGGGAGGTTTCCCGCGGTATCATTGACCGCTTTGCCGGTCTGCAAGCACATGCGCTCAATGCTCACTTCGACTTTCCCCTGCTGCAAAGCCTGGCTTTGCCCATCACCTGCGTCAACACCCGCATCGCGGGCATCAAGATTCATGATACCAGAATGATCCGCTTGATGGAGACCTTGATGCACGCCGGTACATGTATGGCTGGCTGGACATCCGGTTTCATTCACGCTTTTATTGTAGCAAACTACGAATTGCACGACTACACCATCAATCAATTGCGCTACGACTTGCGTAAAATGAAGGCGCATGGATTGATTGAACGCAATGGGCGGCATTATTCGTATTATCTGACTGAAAAGGGAATGAAGGTGGCTGCCATTTTCGTCCTCTTCCACAAACGATTATTCGGTCCATTGGCTAACAGCCTTTTTCAACATCATCCCGATCGGAAAATCGTCATTGAGAGCAAACTCGAAAGGGCTTATCATCAAGCCGACACTTCAATCGAGCAAGTTATTGATTTATTAGCAGCTTAGATCAGTGTAAGAGATGAACTCTTACATCGGATGTGTAAGTATCTAAATCCTATTTTAGAGTAAATTACCAAAATAAGCGGATAAAAGCAACTCCTTTCTATGGGTGGTATATTATTTCCACATTCCTGCAAATCACCGGATTCAGCGGTCTCATCCATTCCGCATTCGGCGGATACCCTAAAGGTCGGGAAACACTTTATTATGAATAGATTCATATTGACATAGAATTGAGGAATGATTCTCAAAACTTTGACAATGAACATTTTTTTTAGTAAATTTGAACTTTGTGAATTATAAAGCAATACTACCGCGAGTAAAGTAGATTCCAATTTACGAAAACCGTTGAGTTTAATTCCGCCCACACAAAGACATCCATTAAAGGTCAATATATATGCAGATATTACTATCAGGCGATGAAGCGGCGGCGAGGGGGGCGTATGAAGCCGGATGCCGGTTCGGAGCCGCTTATCCGGGGACGCCGTCCACGGAGATATTGGAAAATTTTGTCAGGTATCCGGGAGTGCACGCTCAATGGTCGCCCAATGAGAAGGTCGCTTTCGAGGTGGGCATCGGAGCGTCGATGGGAGGAGTGAGGGCGCTGGTGACGATGAAGCATGTGGGGGTCAATGTGGCGGCGGATCCGTTGATGACCTTCTCTTATACCGGCGGGAAAGGGGGGTTCGTACTGGTTTCAGCCGATGACCCCGAAATGCATTCATCGCAGAATGAACAGGACAGCCGCAGATGGGGACCGTTCGCCAAGATTCCCATCTTGGAACCGTCGGATTCGGACGAAACGCGCAGATTCGTAATGCTCGCTTTCGATATATCGGAGGAATTCGATACACCGGTGATGGTGCGTTTGACCACCCGTACCGCCCATTCCAAGGGATTGGTGAATGTAGGAGAAGCGCGCGAACTGGTCGAAGCTAAATACAAACGCAACATCGCCAAATATGTGATGATGCCAAATTTCGCCCGCGGCAGGCACACCATAGTCGAAAAGCGGATGATAAAATTGAAGGAGCTGACCGAAAAAATAGAAGTCAACTCCGAAGAGATGGGCGGCACATCGGTGGGAATTGTGACCGGCGGAGTGTCGTATCAGTATGTGAAGGAAGTTCTGCCGGATGCTTCGGTGTTCAAAATCGGGATGAGTTATCCGCTGCCGATTGAACGAATCCGAAAATTTGCGGAGAAGGTAGACAGATTGTTCGTAGTGGAGGAATTGGAACCTTTCTATGAAGAGCAGATGAAGATTCACGGCATCGAGTGCGAAGGGAAGCGATACCTTTCGCTGGAAGGTGAATTGAATCCGACCAGGTTGAAAAAAGGTTTGCATATTGCGGGGATAATTTCCGACGGCCGGGCGCTGCCGAAAGGCGATGAGGTCATACCTCGTCCGCCGGTGCTGTGCCCCGGATGCTCGCATCGAGGCGTATTTCACTCCTTGAAGAAGCTGAAGGCGGATGCGTTCGGAGATATCGGATGCTACACTTTAGCGGGGTTCAAGCCGCTGGAGGCTTTGCATACTACGATATGTATGGGGGCATCGATAGGGAACGCCATCGGCGCTTCGCTGGTGAAGGGGACGGAAAAAGCGGTGGCGGTCATCGGCGATTCCACCTTCCTCCATTCGGGCATCACCGGATTGCTGGATGCGGTTTACAGTCAGGCAACCATTACAGTCATCATTTTGGATAACCGCGCAACGGCTATGACCGGCGGTCAACAGCATCCCGCCACCGGCTATAACTTGGCGGGGGAGCCGGCGCCTGCGGTGGATATCGCTGAATTATGCGGGGCGCTGGGGGTGAAGAATATACGCTTGATCGACCCATATAACTTGGAAGAGACCAAGGCGGCGATTAAGGCTTCGATGGCGGAAGAAGGTCCTTCGGTGGTGATTACTACGCGTCCTTGTATGCTGTTCCCCAAGAAGATTAAGGGGCAGGCGTATTACATTACCGAGGAATGCAACGGATGCGGGGCGTGTTTCAGGATTGGATGTCCGTCTGTCCTGCCCGCAGGGGAATTTACGGAGAAAGGGCTGGAAAAGGCGATAATCGACGCTTCAACCTGTACAGGATGCGAAATATGCGTTCAGGTTTGTCCTATCGATGTGATTTTTCCCTTGGAGAAGCAGGAGGCGTGAAACAATTCAATTGTTCACCACAAAGACACGAAGGACTCTAAGATTCACAAAGAATTAGTGAATATTAAGTGTCAGTATTGTAGTGAAATCCAAGAAGAAAGAATCACTTATTATTGTAACACTTTAGTTCTATGAAAATCTATGGTCAATTGTGATAGATTTCTTGATGTCGGGGTTGAGACAACCCCGACTAAAAGGTTTGTAAATATTAAAATGTAGCCAGGCTTCTCCGAAGCCGGGGATTCTTACTTTTAAACACAAC
>JABMRZ010000291.1 GCA_013202315.1 Candidatus Tariuqbacter arcticus
AAATAATCATTTTGTCAATTTTGTATCGATGTCGGTTAGTTAAGCGCCTATACCCATAAGCCTAAACTCAAAACTCAAAACTCTAAACCCAAATCTCAAAACCCTATTTTCAAGAGAAGGAATGTGGATAAATGCCGGTAGATTTCTATATTACCACACCGATTTATTATGTGAACGGTGAACCTCATTTGGGACACGCATATACCACGATTTTAGCCGATGTGCTGAACAGGTACCATCGGCTTTTCAGCGATGAGGTATATTTCTTGACCGGAACGGACGAACACGGTCAGAAGGTTCAGGAAGCCGCCCTGGAACTGAATCTGCCGCCCAAGGAGCATTGCGACCGCATGGTACTACACTTCATTCGGCTCTGGGAAAAACTGGGAATAGACTATAGCGATTTCATCCGAACCACCGAAGAAAGGCATATAACCGTCGTGCAGGAAATCCTGCAGCGGATAATGGATAAAGGCGATATATATCAGGATGAATTCGAGGGCTGGTACTGTGTGGTCGATGAACGATACTTCACCGATAAGGATTTAATTGATGGGAATTGTCCATTGTGCGGACGGGAAGTGAACCGGATGCGGGAGATGAACTACTTCTTTAAAATGAGCGCTTATACCCGGTGGTTGATTGATTATATCGAAGAACATCCAAGATTCATTCTGCCGGATTTTCGCCGGAACGAAGTGCTCGGTTTCTTACGCCAGCCGACTCGGGATTTGTGTATCTCCCGCCCCAAGTCGCGCTTGAGCTGGGGGATTACTCTGCCGTTCGATGAAGATTATGTCACTTATGTATGGTTCGACGCACTTCTGAATTATTACAGCGCGGTCAAGGATAAGGGGTTGTGGCCGGCCACCGTTCACTTAATCGGCAAAGACATCCTCACCACTCACGCGGTCTATTGGCCTATTATGTTGAAAGCCGCGGATTTGGAACTTCCCCAAACGATTTTCGCCCATGGATGGTGGCTGGTGGAAGAGGCGAAAATGTCCAAATCACTGGGAAATGTGGTTAAACCTTTGGATATGGTCGATATGTATGGTGTCGAACAGTTCAAGTACTTCCTTATGCGAGAAATGTCGCCGGGGAGCGATGCCTCCTTTTCGGAAGAGCTGTTGGTGAAAGGGATAAACGCCGATCTAGCCAATGACCTGGGCAATCTGCTCTCCCGCCTGACTACTTTGGTGAATCGTAATTATGACGGCATCATCCCCAACGGGGGGGAAGTCGATGAGGAGTGGCGCAGGTTAGGCGAAAGTTGTGTGCTGATGCTAAAAGATGCGCTGAAGAATTTTCGAATGGATGAAATTGTCAAGTTAGCAATGACGCCGGTCAGACGCGCTAATAAATATCTGGAAGAAACCTCTCCCTGGAGATTGGTTAAACAGGATAAAAACGCCGCCGGGCGGGCTCTGTTTAACGCTTTGGAAGCGTTAAGGCTGACTTCAGTATTGTTGAAGCCGATTATGCCGGGGAAGTGCAGGGATATTTTACAGCGCTTGAGAGCTGAAAAAACTGGGTTAAATTGGGGTGAATTGAATGCCGGATGTAAAATCATCAAAGGCGAAGCCATTTTCCCCCGCATTGTGAAGGAAATTCCACCGCCTGATAAAGAAGTGAAAAAAGCGCCAACCGTGGAGGAAAATGTGATAACTTTTCAAGATTTCGAACGCGTTGAAATGAAGGTGGCTGAAATTGTTGCCGCAGAGAAGGTCGAAGGGGCGGAAAAACTGCTGAAGCTGCAAGTGGATTTGGGAATTGAAAAACGGCAATTGGTCGCCGGAATTGCCCGGTATTATTCAATGGATGAACTGCCCGGCAAGAAGATTATCGTGGTTGCTAATTTGAAGAAAGTAAAAATACGCGGTGTGGAATCCCAGGGAATGTTGTTGGCGGCGGTGAAGGGGAAGACGATGAGACTGTTGACCGTAGATGGTGAAATTCCCAATGGAACAAAGGTGTTGTGAAGACCTAAGTAAAGAATTTATAATGTAAAATGTATAATGTAAAATGTAACATGGCGCTCAATAATTAGAGATGGCTAAAATAGATTTATTTATAAAAAAGATTCCCGATGACGGTTTGTTGGTTTGCGGAGAAAAGGGTGAATATTGGACGGATATAGCTCGCTTTTCTTCAAATAAGCCTCTTCTGATGCCCCCGGCTTATGATATTGAAGGGCTGTCAAGCGCGGTGAAGAAAATAGAGAGTGAGTATTATAAAGGACTATTTTTTGCCTGGGGGATATCTCGTTTGCTTCAGGAAAGGAGTGTTCTCACCGGGCTTATGAATTGTCTGGATGATGGAGGCAGCTTCTTCGCGGTTGAAGCGATGGAAAGCGGGGCAACCCCTGGAGGGCAGCGTCATCTGCGCTATTTAAAACACATCTATAATTGTGATTTCCTGCCGAAAAATCGACTCGCCCAAGTTCTGAAATCCGCCGGTCTCAGCCAAATTAGGTTTCAGGAATTCTATCCCCAAAATGATTCCTGGAACGATAAGACAACCGACGATTGTAGACGGCATATCGAAAAAATGCTCGCCGTCTCGGATAATCCCGCCCGTAAGAAACTCCTCCAAGATATTCAGCGCGAAGGATTGGAATTCTCGCCTTTTATCTTGATTTACGCTTTCAAGCGGGGGGCGAAAACGCTCGGAGTCGATTCGCCCAAAAGCCGGAAAATCGATTTGGAAGCCCGCCAAAACGCCCGCAAAAAACTTGTCCAAAACGGAGCTTCGGTACTCAACGATGCTGAACTAATATCGCTTGCGCTGGATTGTGAATTGGAATTGTCGCACAGGATTCTACAGCAGTATGGAGGAAAATCGCTGTTGAAGGAGAACGATTTGGGTGAACTTGCTTCGCTTTTAGGCATCGATGACGATAGAGCGGTGAATTTGATTGCGATGTTGGAAACCGGCAGACGATTCTTTGAACCCAAACTGAATAAAATGCCGGAAATCCATTCGCCCCAGGAGGCTTTCGAATACCTCGCGGATATGAAATTACTGAAGCGGGAACATTTGCGGGGACTGTATCTGGATGTGAGGGGGAAAATAATATGGGATGAAGTAATCGCCATCGGCAACGCTTCGAGGGCTCTGGTAACCCCCCGAGAAATACTTGCTCCGGCTATCGAACAAGGGGCAACCGGCTTGATAATCGCTCACAATCATCTGTCGGAAATCGCTCGACCGTCGCAGGATGATATAGAATTGACGATTCAGATTGAAAACGCGGCTAATTTGATGAAAATAAGTCTGTGGGATCATTTGATTATCACAGGGGATGAGTATTACAGTTTCAATGCGGCGGGGAAGATAAAAACAAAATGGAAAATAGAATAATACGATATTTGATATTTGATATTTGAAATAAGATATAAGAGATAAGATATTTAGGCGCTTATTATACCAACATCGATAAAAAATTATCGAAATCGCTAGTTTTTTCAGAATTATTACTTCATTACTTTATCTAC
>JABMRZ010000292.1 GCA_013202315.1 Candidatus Tariuqbacter arcticus
CATCAATGTCTGGATGCTGGCAGCGCATTGTGGATTACAGGAATAATCAGGTATTCACACGCCCTTGCGGTTCCGGCAAGAACGACGGCGTGGGTTTTGATTTATAGTGATTCCCGGAAAGTCACCAGGTGCGCAGGGGCAGGGATTTGCAGGCGAAGGTGTATATGTCTGAACCGGATGATAGAGCACAGGGGCGATGTTCGGTGGCTTTGTCTCTTTCCCCCAAGGATGCCAGCATCGCCTGAGGGAAAAGTTATCCGAGATTTATCGAAACAGTCCATAATCAATCTAATACCCGTCTAAATAATCCAAATGGCTCCAATGAATTTGAGTAACTATTTTAAGAACACTGATATTCAAGATTATTAGGCTTATTTTTAATGATTTGTTGTGTGTTTTAGGCCAAGATTGAGCCTCAGATTCACAAATACAGCTTATGTTTTCTTTGAATGTTATCCATGGTACTTTCATCACACGGAATTTGTTAGGAGGAATGAAAATGAAAATAGGAATGATGTGTCTTTGGAATGCCGCCAACGGACCCTCGATACACGCGGAATTAGTTGGAAGGGCTTGGGTGAAATTGGGTCATAAGCTCAGAGTGTTTTCCGCCGAGAAACATCCTGATGCCAGGCCTACTCTTCAAGAGGATGAAGATTTTGTCATCAGGCATTTTCGTGTCAATGAAGTTATACCCTTCACCAGAGCCGCCTCTTTTGATCCCTCTCCGCTTTTAAATGAAGAGTACGAAGTCTTTGTTGCACAGAATGTCGAGAGATTACCCGCCGATAAATTACTTGATTTCTTTCCTAAAATCAAGAAAAAAGCCGTCACTGTTCAAGTTGTCCACGAAGGCAAGGCCCCTGAAGATCCCCTTTACCACAAGTTTGACTGGGATGCTATTGTTTGTTTTGATCAGAGATATAAGGACTACCTGGTCAAATCATTTTCTGCTGAAAGGATTCATATGATTCCTTACCCATACCGTCCAATTGAACTTGGCGATAAATGGGACGCAAAAAAAAAGCTGGGATTTCCATTGGATAAAAAGATCGTATTCTCCTTTGGTTTCAGACCAAAAGATATTGTATCTGTTTTACCCGCTCTAAAAGATGTAAATAAGGAATATCCTCTCAGGTATATTATTATCGCCAATCCCCAAAGCGAAGTTGATGAATTGCGCGAAGCCCAAAAGACATACGACTTCATAGACCTCCAGGTCAGACCACTCCCCCAGGATGAGTTGTATACCTACCTGCATGCTTCGGATGCCCTGCTTATTCACAGGGAATCCTCGCAGAAGTACAAGGCGGTCGTGTCCAGTTCAGTTTGCCAGGTCCTGGGGTCCGGTTGTCCTATCCTCTTTCACGAGTCGAACTACATTGAACTACATGGAGACGAAATTTGGAAATACCGGGATTTTGAGGATATGAAAGTCAAACTTATTGATTTATTTAACAATAAATTTGATCTAAGTAAAGTTGAGACATTTCTTGAGCAGCATAATGCCGAAAGGATTGCCGAAAAGTTTATTCAATTATTTGAAAAGCTACTCGGAGGCTGAAAGAATGAAAATGAAAAAGGTTTACGAGGGAAAAAGTTCGGATGGCCTTATCGCAAGATATATAAATAGAAAATTGTCAGAAAACTTATTTACCCCTCTAATCCTGAGAATTTACAAAAGAGTTACGCCAAATCAAGTTTCAGTTATGAGTTTTATCATAAGCGTTTTTGGTGGCGTGGCATTTTTTTATTTTACCCCATCATTGGTGGTGTGTTAGTTCAACTATCCAGTATCTTAGATGGATGTGATGGAGAAATAGCCAGACAAAAAAAATGGCTTCGGCAACTGGAAATTTTTTTGATGCATTCTTAGATAGATACGCAGATTTTTTCATTCTTTTAGGAGTCTTTTATTATGCTCTTATCCATGTAGCAAATAAAACATTCTTTGGGATTTATTTTGGGCTTCCTCTGGTATTAGTTTTATCAGTTCTAGCAATTTTTGGAATATTAATGTCCGAATATATGATTCAAAAATCAATAGCTGGTTTAAAATACGAGCTCAAAGATCATTGGGTATCCAAAGGAAGGAGAGATTTTCGTTTATTTGTAATATTTATAGGAGGTGTTTTAACTTATTTCAGCCCGATTTTCGCATTTATTGCTCTTGCATTTGTAGCAATCGAAACCAATTTAAAATCTGTTGGAAGATTCATTTTAACATTGCGCGTTTTTCAGGGAGGTAATAAATATGAATAAATAATCGTTTTTTTACCGCTTTTAATATCCTTTTTCTCCTTTTCATGAGGTCTGTTTCGATAATTAAAATAATGTTGTTTTCTTATGATGTTTTTGATGTTTTTATCGAGAGAAGAAAATGCATTTATACTTTCCTATACGTAAATAAAGGTAAAAGATGGTTCTTAACAGTTTTATCACAAAATTAGGCGAGGGAACGGTTGTCTCGCTGGACTCTGGCGAAGTGGCTTTTAAACTGGATTCCTTTGAAAATAATCCGATCGTGAAGCCTCAAGACCTCGGGCTCACCTGGCACGAGGACGACGAGTTGAAAATCGGGGCTGTCTTTAATGGTGGGGCTTGTATATTTCAGGATAAAGTTATCCTTATGCCAAGATGCCACCAGGGGTATAAGAGGGTTATGTACTTCAATGATGGCATTGAGCGCTACTACTTAGAAAACTATATCTCTGAGGTTTGGCCTTTGGTGAGCGAGGATGGTATAAACTTCAGCAGGTTTCGGAACGTAGTCATCCGGGGCGATGGCACTGACCATCAGGATTTTATCTACGGGATAGAGGACATTCGGATAGTCAAGTATAACCAAAGATACCTGATGGTCGGGTGTGGCAAGGTCAAACCCCCGTTTAAAGGTGGAAACGCAGACCGGATCGCTGTGTACTTGACAGACGATTTTATAAATATCACCTATCACGGAACAGTTTCATCCTTCGACTCCCGAAATGCTGTCCCCTTCCCCTTGCCGGTGAATGGACAGCACTATATGCTGTTGCGTTTTGATTCCAACATCTACCTGGATTTTCTTGAAGCCGGGATGGAACAACTGCTGAATCCTTCACAGCACCGGGAACGATGGGAGGAAATCTATAAGCGCCGAAGACAGAATCTGCTTTTAGAAGCTGGGCGCTACCCCCACGAAAGAGAGAAAATCGGCCCAAGCACTCAGGTAATTAAAACCAATAAGGGTTGGCTGCTCATCTATCATGCTGTTGGTGAGATAAGAAATAGCATTTGTGAAGCCTACGGATTGGTAGATAAAATCGAAAGAGGATATTCCATATGCGCCGCACTTTTAGACCTGGACAATCCCACAAAGGTGATTTGTCGAACCAGAAATCCGATCTACATCCCTTCACTACCTTACGAATTATATGGTAATTATCAATACCCGGTGGATGTTCCTGCGGTGGTTTTCCCTGTGGGCGCCATTGTTCAAAAAGACAAATTAATTATTTATGCGGGAGCCGGCGATAAATACATCATCCTTTTGAGTTGCAATCTCGACAAGTTAGTTAATTACTTAGGGGAGTATTGCAAGTATGTTACATAAAAACCATCATTTACTGGGCAAATCGCCTGATAGATGATATCAGGCTTCGTTTCACTTTACCCAAATCCATTAAACGGGGTCTCAGCAAAAATCGATGAAGCTATCAAAAACCGCCTTAAAATTTAATTAAGTTTATACAAAACAAATTACTAATAATCAAGGTAAAGAGGAATTATAATAAGAAGGAAACTCAATCAAGTGGATCAATTTAGGAGTTCCCTTTGTGAATCTGTGGCTCAGATTACTGGAAGTTCAAGACCGCTGAGGCAGTGTATTCGCGCGAATTTATAAACTTCAATTGAATGAAAGCTGAAGGCTCTGCGCATAATGACTTTTGCTTTGTTATTCAAGCCTTTCGCCAATCTGTGGTTTATTTCTCGCGGAAAATTACCCAACCAGTTGGATAATTTAGGCGAATCAAATCACATGTGCCGATTCGGCGTGACTACCTTCCATACCGCGCGGTTTCAAGAAGCGCTATATCGATCATTGGACCAATCACCTTAACCACCTGCTATTGCGGTTCCGGCAAGAACGGCGGCGTGGTTTATGCTTAACTTCGATTTCCAGAACACGACCGGGCATAACAGAACTGAATAAAGGGTAAAATATCAAATGCGGGTTTGGGATTAAATCCTTGAACCGGCGGGCGGCGCGAAGCGGCGATAATCACACGCTGGACACATCAATATCTGGATGCTGGCAGCGCATTGTGGATTACTGGAATAATCCGGTATTCACCCGCCCTTCCGGTTCCGGCAAGAACGGCGGCACGGGTTTGAATTGGAATATTAGAACGCTACCTGTCGTACTGGATTGCCCGACCCGGCGGGCGGCGCGAAGCGGCGATATTCACACGCTGGCCCCCTCCCTGTCTTTCTTCTTTCCTCTCCTTTTTTCTTCCTTTCCTCCTCCTTTCTTCCCCCTCCCTTTCTTTTCCTTCCCTCCCCTTTCTCTTCTCCACCTCTCCTCTCCCCCTC
>JABMRZ010000293.1 GCA_013202315.1 Candidatus Tariuqbacter arcticus
GCATATATAATAATAACAGTTATTTGGTATCGAGTGCGGATACCCGACACCACGATTAGAGGCGAATTTTTTTATTTCGGCAACAGACCCTGAAAATAATTTCTGGTGTTTTCGTAAAGGCGGATTAAAAACCCACTTTGGGCAGGTCAATGACCTGCCCCTACATCAATAAACTTGCGAAAAAACTTTTTAGAATCGGTATAACAAATTCATAAACACCGGAAATTCTTTTCAAGCATGGCAATATATAAGCAGTTGCTGTCGACTGCGGAGAGTCGACAGCACATATATAATAACTGATGACCGTTCACAGCTCACCGTTCACCGTTCACCGATTATCTTAATCCTTTCAGCTTGCCTCGATTGAAATAGACGCTCCAGATGATGTCGGTAGTTAAGACGATGTGTCTCCACCATTTGACCAGATAAGGGACTTGATTGTCCATCGTCGCAGACGGGGTCATAGGGTGGGCGTAGAATCTGTCGGGGGCGATGCCCTCGAAACGAATATCCTTGATGACTCGCAGGGTGTCTTTAAAAGCTTTGCGGTCTTCACCGGGAAGCCCGACCATAAAGTGAGTTAAAATCAACAGGTATGGCGTTTCGCGGGCCAATTGCTTCAGTCTTTCAAGCAGGGGCTGCATTTTATGTCCCCGCTTCATAGCGCGGAGGACTTCATCGTTGCCGGATTGAATGGGGACGGTGATGGCTCTGATTTTTTTCGATTTCACCACCTCCACCAGTCTATCGAAGTATTTCAGCAGCCAGAATGGCTCCAAATTTCTGATGTAGATTTGGAAATCACCGGGCAGTTCGACTATTTTCTTCAGCAGTTCGATGTAATCAGTTTCGATATCCTGACCGTAAGCGCCGGTATCGTCGCCGGCAAGGACGATTTTTTTATTTCCGGCGGCGACGCCAGCTTCAATTTCCCGCAGAATCATATCCATCGAACGGCTTTTTATACTCCCCTTCGCCAATTTTATAGCGCAGAAGGCGCATTGATGGAGGCAGCCGTTACCGATGCTGACATAGTACCATCTGGGGTCTTCATAGGCGTCCATAACCCGGGGGAGGTAGCTGGGGAGGGGCAGATTCATTTTATTCAAGGTGAAGACTATTTTACGCGCCGCCAGCACCGCTTTCATCCGCAGGCGCATATATTTATAGCGCACGAAATTAGCATGGATTTCGCTTAAGGCGATATCGCGGCTTATCAGGTTCTCCACATCTTGGGGTGAGGGGGTGATTATAGTTTTGGGGCCGAGTTTTTCAGCTAAGCCATTGCCTATAATTTTAGGGATGCAGCCTGCGACCACCAGGAAGCTGTGGGGGGAAAGCTTCTTTTCCAGTTGCTGTATAGTATTGACGCTTTGGTTCATTTTGACATCGGTGACGCCGCAGGTTACGCATATTACCAGATCGGCGTTTTCGGGATTATCGGCTTCGGACCAATTATTTTGCTTGAAGAAATTGAAATATAGGCTGCCAGCTAAGTTGCTTTCGATGCAGCCGATACTGGTTACAAAGAATTTGCCCTGGCGAAAAGGCTTCAGATTCAGGTGCGGGGATTCGGGCTTGGTCATAAAAATTGTCCTCTTTAGTAATCCGATTCAGGTGGCTATATATGTTAGAACCTCTTGTAAAAGTTATTACTTAACAATATTGTCATTCTGAACGAAGTGAATAATCTCCTGTTTATTATACACTTAACAAATAAAGAGACCCTTCAATGCGTTCAGGGTGACACCTTTTCGTGATTCTTGCAAGAGCTTCGTTAGTTGACATATTTTTGAATTAATAGGTTTTCTCCGTAATATTTAGAAGTTACCTGCTGTCCGGAGGTTATCGATTTGATGACGATGTCGGAATGTTCTCCTAATAGCACATAGACGCAATGGTTGTTTTGCAGTATAAGATTCAGTTTATCGGCGGCTTTTTCCATTAATTTACGATAGGTGGTATTTGTTCGCTTTGTATGTTCCGGGCTGGTATGGTAAAGTTTGACTTTGTCATCGAAGGGAACTAATTCGCCATCATAATAAAAATCCATAGTCAAATAGTCCAGATCGGAGCAGGCGGCGAAGACCACATCCTTAGGTTTGACATTTTCATCTAAATATTCTGCCGCTTTGCGCCAATCAGCCTGGTGAAAAGGGGGATATGGAAGGGAGTAATACCAAATCAGCGCCCCTCCGGAGGCGATAACAACTAATAATACACCCACAAAACGCTTCCATTTAGTAAAAGTAATTATTCCCACTCCCAAAATCAAGATATGAGCGATGATTACAGGAATCATTTGCCTATAGTCGGAGAGTTCGGTTATGAAATACATCAAGAGAAACAAAATATAACCGATTGGCAGCGCTGAAAGGTATGATTTCGATTTAATTAAGTGAACGAAGCCTTTGATAAATAATAGTATTAGAATCGAAGCTGAGATTAGCAAAACCGCATAGACTAAATTGTCAGCGAGCGTTGATGGATTTTTAATCCAAGCGAATTTGAAAATATACCCCAAATTCATTCCCCAGAAGGATTTCACCAATACTTTGACACTGAATGGATTAAGCAAGCCATCTTTTGCTTGTGCAGCGTGAATGGATAATCTATATAGAAATTTGCTGATATGAGGCATAAATGAAACGGCGATGATTAAATACGATAACAGCAAATATTTCAAGTCTTTCGGTTTAGAAGAGCCTTTAAGCAGGGTGAAGGCGAACACCAATAACAGACAGAATAGAAAGGGTATCATAATGTAATGAGTATACAGCCCTATCATCCCGCTGATGATAAAGAGCACCAGCCAGGGGAAAGCGCTTTTCAGAACAAGTCCGCCTTCTTCCTCCGCCATTTTTTTAATTCTTATTGCAGATAGAATTGAAAGGGCAATGATGAAGGTCAGCATTCCGTAGGCTCGCAGTTCCTGGGATAATTGAATCAATACCGGGTTCACGGCTGACAAGAAGCCGACCAGCAGCGCATATTTTCCCGGAAGAATATTCCTGGCAATCAAGAAGATAATCCAAACGGTTAAAACTCCAAAGAGCGCTGATAATAGGCGGCCATTAACTTCCGGGCTGAAAGGGAGATTCAAAAATGGTTTGCATATATTGTAAAACAGCATCGGGGTGCTGTCATCGTATCTCTGTTCCAAGCACACTTCATAACTGAAGGCTTCATCGCGCCAGAAGCATTTGCTTCCCAGATCTGAGAATCGCAGTATGGTGGATAAAAGTATTAATAGAATTAAGCTCCATCTATAGCTATTTATCGTTTTTAGTGAGGTGGGCATCGCTGTCTCCAGTCTCAAAGGGTGCAAGATAAGTGAATAGTCTCAAGTCTCAGGTCTCAGGTCTCAAGTATCAAGTGTCAAGTGCCAAGTGTCAAGAATAATGGTGTTCAATTGGAACCCGATAAAAGTTATTTATAAAAAATATCGATTCGGTTTCCACGATTGGTTCGGTTGAAGGTTTTACCGCTTAAGCTGGAAACGACTCCATAGAGCGCCATAACTAATTCCTCATTAGTGCCGTAGTACCAGACGGTATATTCAACAGTGCTTTCGCCGGAACCTTCTTGTTTGACTTCGTTGACAATGCCGCGCAGCGCTTCAGTGAATTTCATCTGGTCGGGAAAGGCGATGCCGGTAACGAAAAGTTTAAACTGAGTGCCCTTGCTGATTTCCAGCTTCCAATATCCCTGAATCTGTTCGATGACATAGGGCATAGCTTCCTTGACCGCCATATCGATACCGGCGTCGTAGCCGGTGGATCCGCGGGAGAACGATTGCTCGGGACCATAATCGGTGCGGGTCGCCAGCAGTTTAGCGGTGGAAGCTTCGAAGGCTTTGACCGCGGACTTGGCTTTGGAATACTGCCTGCCGCCGGAATTGCGGGTCTTTTCCAGCACCACAGCGACGGTGATATAGACATCGGCTTTCATCCGGCGGGCGAGTTCGAAGACGAAGTCCTTGCCGCCGATATAGCGGCTTAAAGCGTCATCTTCGCGGAGCAGTTCATCGATATGCCCCAAATCGATTACTTCATAGCGGTAGGTTACCAGGTATTCATTGATGGAATTTATCGCCTGCTGGGTGTAGCGGGGTTCGTATTGTTCTCCGCTCTTGTCGTAATAGACCAGGATTTTGGGATTGCCCAATTGTTTCTGCAGGATTTGCAGTTCCTGCAGTTCATCGACCAGTTTCTTGTTGGAAACGGTGGCTTTGATTTTGATCGTCCAGGTTTTGCCGGTGCGGAATTTATCGAGGATTTCGTAGTCGGTGATGAAGGCTTCGGTGTGGGAAATGATCTGATCCCTTTTAAGCTGCCAACTTCGGACTTCGGATTCGGATTGGACATAAACGCCAACGGCTTTTTCGATGGCGGCGCGCATAGCGGCTTTCAAGGCGGCGTCATGATTAGCGCCTTCGCCTTCCGCTTCCACCTGGTAATATTCGGCATCGTGGGCTTCGCTCCCCTGAGCGAAGACGTTGCCTGCATTGAATAGAAACAAGCACAATATTGAAACAGTAATATGTAAGAGAATTCTCATAATTTACCACGAGTGGTTGATATTTCTGTAATGAACGATGTAGATTTTTGCTTCTTAACCTTGTCATTCCCGCGAAAGCGGGAATCCAGAAAAGATTGACAAAGGAAAATCAGAATGACGAACAACCTACAGCCCATAGCCTACAGCCTATAGCCTATTTAAAGTGAGAAGACAATCCCAACCGCTCCCCAGAAGCCGGAAATATCAGCGGGGGCGGGCTCGCCTTCAAATTCGTCGATTTCCATCTCCCAGGTCTCGCCTTCATCTTCGGCTTCGATGGTCCACAGGTCGCCGTCGATTTTGGGATAGAGGCGGTAGCCGCCTTCAAAGGTCAGCGATGTTTCCGGGGATAAAAGGTAGTTCAATCCGGCGGTCAGGTTGGCTCCGATGGACCAGCCGGTGAGTTTGATATCCGAGCCGACGGGAATCTGAGCGCTGGAAGTGTCGCCCTGCCGTTGATACATAAAAGGGGCGTTGGTGTTATTTCCGTAAGGCACTTCGCCGATTTTGCCGGTGACAGCGAAAATTCCAGCGGAAGCGCCGTAAAAAGCGCCCAACCGCCGCTTGTAGAATTTCTTTCGGAAGCCCAATTCAGCCAATCCGCCCCACATCGGATGGTTTAAAAGCAGGGTATAATCATTATAAAGGTATAATTCGCTGGAGCCGGTATAGGGCGCGATGTCGAATTCCCAGCCAAGTATAACCGCGCCAGCGGCGCTGATTTTGCCTTGGTCGGATTCAAATTCGTATTCATCCCAACCGTCATTGTATTTCATCCAATAACCTGCAGTGTCTGGCTTTAAGGAATAGGGCGCATAGCCGGAGCGAATGGTGAAATTCAGTCCCATTTTGGGATGTTCGATTACCTGGTCTCCGGGGTTGATGAGTTCGCTTTCGCGCATTCCTTCGGGATTGTGCAGGATGAGCAGCTGCGCCTGCGATTCGTTCTGCCATAATCTGCGGACTTTCATATAGGCGACATCAACCTTCTTACTGTCTCCGCTCGGCAGGCGTTCATAATATACCACTTTGAAGGGGTCGTCGATATGCAAGCCGACATTTCGTCCGAAGTCGAATTTGATGATGTCCCGTTTGAGGTTGCGGTCGGTTACCGCGGCTTTCACGGTGAACATATCCAATTTCTTGAGCGATTTCCCCATCTGCAGTTTGAGCAAGAAGAGTGAATTTTTGACTGCATCATCCACCAGTTGACGGGAAATGTCCTCTTTTTTTACCTTCTTGCTGTAGGTTTTGGATTTGGAACCGTAAGTGCTAATGGATGTTTCGGCTTCGAGATAAGGTTCCCAGCGTGGATTCTGCTCAGTGCCCTGATTTTCGGCGTTCCAGATTTCCAGCTTCAGGCTGTAAGAGACGGAAACCTTGACTTCCCAGGATTCGTTGCCTTCCTTGTCTGTCTTTTTCTCCACATTTTTACCGACTGAATAGTTCACTACGCGGGGGATGATGATATAGGCGCCGGCGATGATTTTGTCGAGCGTTTCGCCGGTGATGCGTTCTTCCTTATAATGTTCGTCCATCAATTCAAACTGCTTGGCGGCGCGGTCGAGCTGATGGGTCTGGGAATAGTCCTTGACGATTTCAAACAGCCTTTCCAGGCTGATTCCGGGGCGGATGGGTATGGGATTGTAGTCGAACCGCCCCATAGAACGCAGTTTGTCGAGCAGGGCGTTGTGGACGAATTCTCCTTGATGTCGAGTCATATCATCAGGCGTCTGAATCCTGAAGAGCGATACCGATTTACGGAAATACCGCTCGATCTGCGCTTCAACCGGAACCGCGGATAGATAACATAATATTATGGTTAACAGCGGTATTAGTCTACGGGTTGTTTTGAATTTTTTCATTTTCTTTTTGTGCAATTTTTAATTCAAGTTAGATTTATCCTGACAATATAAATTAAAATAATTTATTATGCAAGATTGAATGTAGTTTTTCAATCTTTTTTCATCATCAAGGCATCTCGTTCCAGGTTCCATTTGACCCAATCGGACTCTTCGTCTTGGTCGTCTTTGGAGAACTTGCCGGATGAAATCACCTCGCCGTATCTGTTAATTTTAACAGCTTCCATATTGCCGACGATATAGCGCCATTCTTCAAGGGTAATCTGCCTGGGACCGGAGATTTGCTTGGTACCCGATATTTTTTGAGGTTGTTTCACCGGCAGCGATTGGGGCTGTAAGTTTTTATTTTCCGGGGCGTTGGTGATGAGGACTTCCCCTTTATATACTTTGAGTTCAGTGGTTGAATCTTCATCGACGGAGATGCGGAATACGGTGCCGGTGATGGCGACTCCAGCCACGGGAGTGAATAAATCGAAGGAAGCGTTTTCATTCACCCCGCCGACCATTGCCCAAATATCGCCTTCTTCCACATCGATTTTGGTCTGATCTTTCAATTCCTTGGTTTCTTCATATAGTTTAACGATGTCGATGGTAGTTCCGGGGGCGAGGCGGAGGATATCCAATTCTTTGAGTTCCAGTTCCGCGCGTGAATTATGCAAAGTGCGGAATTTGTCGCCTGAAACTACGGTTGTATCTTTAGCCGCGACTATCCATTCCGCCGCATCCAGCAGTTTTTTCTTCAAAGTGCCATCGACATATGTAACCATCCCGGTGGAGCTTTTTTCGACCCCGGTGGAGACATTCAGAAGAATACCCGTCAATGCGGCGCTGATTAATATAGTTAATATCAAGATGTTTCGCTTAGCCATTGTTCTCCTCGAAGTGATTATGGGTTAAAAGTATTGAACCTTTGAAGTCGATTCCGGTTCCCAAAAAGTTGGAATCCAGCCCAATAGGCGGGATGGGCGTTGATTTCTTTCTTGACTGAGAGTTTGGCATTCCACAACGCTCGTCTCAAGGGAACACCCCTTAATTCCTGCGCCGCCTTGAATTCTCTCAAACCGAAGGCGTATGATATTTCCCAACGGTCGATATTGTGTCCTGAGCCAGCACCCACGCGCAAACTACCCCATTTCCAATATGGTAATATACCATTGCTTCCCTAATATGGAACAATAATCGTGCCAGCTCAATATCGGGCTCCGAATCCCTTATTAAATCATAATATAGCGAATCCTGGCGTTTTATTGCTGTAAGCAGGTCGCTGTATTCCTGACGCACAGTTTCGATGGTTTTAGTTATGTGGGGGATAATTTCAGGATTCTGCCGACTGATTCAAGCAGGTTGCGGGTGATTTTTCTGCCGGAAAGCTCATCGAGGGATCGTTCGCACGCATTCAGCGCCATTTCCCATTCGCCGCTTTGATAGCAGTTGAAGGCGATGCCGCTGAAGTAAAGTTCCTGAGGGACTTCGATGCCGGTGATTTCCACTTGTTCCAGCGCTTTCTTGAATAAATCGTTGGAGGATTCAGGGTCTCCGGCGCGCCATTCCAGTTCCGCCCGCATCAATAAGATTCGGAAGACGGAATTGTCATCGCCCAACCGCCGGTAGATATCCGCCGCGGCTATCAGTTGGGTTCGCCCTTCCGGGAACAGGTCAATGAACATCGCTGAGCGGCCGATTCTCTCCCGGATGGAAGCTTCAGCCTGAAGGCTGTGAAATGCAGTGTCCAGCGCCAACATTCTAATATTGGATTCATAGGCGTTCTTGAAGCCGAACTCGCCCAAGGAATAGTTTGTTAGCCAGGTTGAGCAAGAGGGCGGCTTCCATTGCAGGGTCGGACTTATCATCGTTCAGAACTATGGCTTGATTGAGGGTGTTGATGGCGATTTCATAACCGCTGAATTCTTCCGGTTCGCCCTGGAAAGTGACGGCTCGGCAGAATTTTCCCATTACACCGGCGGTGAAGTTATAAACCCGGCGCATAAAGCCGATTTTTACCCCGCCGGCTCGTTCCAATTCCTCCATCGCCTGATAATTGTAACTTAGTGTCAGGTATGCTGAGATCATTCGATAATCGAGGGCGAGGGCTGATTCTATCAATTCGGTGGATCTCCCCAGTTTGGCGGGGTCGGCTTCACCGATATAAGACAACGCCAATCCCTGGCAGTATAGTAAAACCGCATCACCGGGATGCGCCTGGGCGGAATCGGCGTATTCCCGATAGGCTTCCACGCCGCGCTTCATCTTGTTCATTGTGAAGATATAACCCCGATGACCTTCAAGCTCTTGATGGGCGATTCTTCTCGACTGGTCGAACATAGCGAGGGCGAGTTGATGGTCGCCGCCCCGATTGAGTTTTTCGCCTCTGTCGATATAGGCTTGATACATTTTATTCAAGGCTTCGCTTCTGAAGCGGGGGCTGGCGGCGGCGAGTTTTTCCAAGAGGTCGATAGCTTCGATGAAATCGCTTCGCTTGAAGTGGATTTCCGCCATTTCAAAAACTGTAGCGGCGCGGATGGCGGCGGAAAGCGGGTCTTCACCGGAAAATTTAAGAAGCGGTTCATATTCGGCTAAGGCGAGTTCAAATTGCCCCTGATCGACCAGGCGGCGCGCCATTTCCAGTTTGGCGGCGGCGGATAAGCGGGGGTAATTCCGGTGTTTGCTCATTATCCACTGCAGCCCGGCGAAAATATCTTCACCCAGTTCCAGTTCAAAGATTCGCTCGATCGCCCGCCGATTCCAGATCTCCTGGTCGGGATAGTCTCTCAGAACTTTCAAATACGATTGAACGACTTCGGAAGTTTTACCGTAGCGTGAATAGATTTAGGCGGTGCGGTATTGCGCTTCGGCGCAGGATTCCGGGTGTGCGGCGAAATTCTCAATGATTTCCGTATAAATCTCCAGCGCTTCGCTGAAAACTCCCATTTGAAAAAGCGCATCGCCTTTGAGAGCCAGCGCTTTCAACAACGGTTTGTTCGGGGGACGCTGGGAAATGATGTCTTCCAGCGCGGTGACAAATCCCGATGGGTTTTGAACCATCCCGATGTTCCCCTCAACCCCGGGCTGAAAGCCGGAAATCACTTGTAGGTGACCTATTTCCGCTATGAAAGACAACTCACGCAAATGTCCGTAATCGCGCATCACCCTCAAGAAGTAGCTCTTTGCGGTTATCAAGTCACCTCGCTGAGCGAAGATTTCCCCTTTCAGATATAGAGCTTCGCCGGACTGAGGAGTCGCTGGAAAATATCCCTTGACCGCCTCCAGACCGAGGAGGAAATCCTCCGGCTGATGGGTATATTGATATGCCAGGGACAACTGCGTTTCGGGGGAATCAGCTCTACCGAAAAAGCCGTCTTGATTGAAGCGGAAGATATCAGTGGAGCCGTTCTCTATGACTGCGCTGTAAATCCTTCCATCGCTCCCCCAACAGGGTTGGAGATATGATGCGTTTTCGGGTGTGAGCTGGAATTCGGTATGATACGCCGACGAATCGGGTTTCAAGGGGATAAGCCAAAGTGTATGCTTATCATCGGGGGTGATAATCCCGTTTCCGTCGGAGTCGCGTACAATCCTGGAGATTACCAGCGCGTTACTTGAAGGGGAGAAAGAAGGGGAACCGTTTATCTTGTGGCTGTATGTCAACTGGGTGTCTGGGGTCGACTGACGATAATCGGGAATAATGAATACTTCACCTGAGGGGAATTCGGGTGAAATCCTGATGAAAGCGATAGTTCCGTCGGTAGAAATGGCGGGGCTGATGCCGCCGTCATATCCGAGCCGGGTGGTAATACTACGCGATTTGCCGGGTCAGACGGCTCCGGCGAACTTGAGACTCATTATCCGTATATCTCCCAATGCGTCTTCTTCCCGGGAGACATATACGAACGATTTTCCATCGGGCGCCCAGTTGGGGGAGTACTCATCGGAAAAATCATCGGTCAGACGGACGGAAGCGCCGCCGGAAATAGGTTTGATGTAAATATCCCAGTTCCCCGCGCGGTTGGAACCGAACAAAACCCATCTGCCATCGGGGGAAACCGATGGGTCGCGTTCCTGAGCGGGGTGGGTGGTGAAGCGATGGGGTTCGTTGGGGAGCCTGAGCCTTTCCAAACCATAAGTGGGTATGGAAAGGAATAGAAACGCAGAGAGTAGGATGAGAAGACGGCTATTTTCTTTTCCAACTGCCATCGGATTGCTGTATCCAGGTTCCAGATGGAGAAGCTTCTTGTTTCAGGCGGGCATATACTTCCCCGACTTTAATTCTGTCTTCGGGGTCTATTTCGGGATGCATTTCAACGATGCGGCGCATAATTAGGGTGCGGTCTTCGTTTTCCTGAAGGGTAACCCTGTCAACCAGGGCGCGGTAAGCCGAATCGCCTTCATATTGAGGGCTGGGGATGATTTCCAGGAATCCGTCCGTTTTTTCGCCGATGACTCCGCTGCGTTTGAAATCTGCAATGTCATCGGCGTTGAAGCGCTGACGCTGGAAGGCTTGAAGAACGCGGCGCTTTCCCTCCGTAAGCGCGATACTGTCCGGTAATGATGCGGCGCGGAGGGAGGCGACCATCCAAGCCTCCTCTTCAATCATACGG
The DNA here is from genome assembly GCA_013202315.1 of Candidatus Tariuqbacter arcticus. Classification (GTDB taxonomy): domain Bacteria; phylum Electryoneota; class Tariuqbacteria; order Tariuqbacterales; family Tariuqbacteraceae; genus Tariuqbacter; species Tariuqbacter arcticus. The sequence goes on from JABMRZ010000293.1 coordinate 11,018, forward strand.
AAGAAGCCGACGATTTGGTTCTCCAAGGCGGTTCTTTCGCCGGTGGCGGTGATTTAAGGAAGTTGAATAGCTCACCCGGCGAAGATGAAAAGGACAAGGAATATGATATAGGGAATTATTTTCATTATTATTCACTATAAAGGCGCGTAGTATAGAATAAATACTGAATAGTGAATTATTATAGTTGTTTGTTGTTTGTTATTAGTTGCTCACCATCCGCTAGAATCGAATATACTGTGACAAATCCGGCATCTGACGGATGGTGAATGCTGATGATTTACTCTGAAAATAGGATTTAGGATTTAGGATTAGGATTTAGGATTTAGGATGATTAAGAAGGACTGGCAATGGAATTATCCATTCCAAATATAGCCGTGTGACAGTATTTCCAACATAACAGAACCCTGAAACTTATCTGACCTGACCC
>JABMRZ010000294.1 GCA_013202315.1 Candidatus Tariuqbacter arcticus
CTTTTAAATTTCCAATTTCTAGTGTCTAACTGCAAAGCCTCCTCTTCCGGGCGAAGTCCCGGATGGGGCGTAGATTCTTACATTGCCTGTAAGTATTTACAATTCATGAATATACATAATTCTGTTTTTTTAACCCATGAGCCCTCAGCCTTGAGCCCTTCTGTTCTCTGTTTTCGGTTCTCGATTCTCAAATCAAATATCATATATCAAATATCAAATATCTTTAGCTAGTGTTTATTCGTGTTCATTCGGGGTTTATTTATAAAAAGCGAGATTCTATGCGCGGTAGATTCACCCGAATAATCGGAAATATTTTATTTCATTCACCACATCTTCGCTCAGGTCAGGATAACCCCTGCCTCTTTTCACACTACCCTCGACGATCAACTCCCCCGCTCCAACCCCATTCCCCCACAAAACGAGCTGGGAAAGCCATCCTTTCAACGGTAAAAAACCGGTCTCCACTCCGCATACTATCGATTCTTTCAAGCTTCGAGCCGCAGACACGATATCCGCTCCTTCCGCCCGGCTCACAATCCCCTGCAATTCGGGCGGGAAACTGAAGCCCGGCGCCATCCTAATAAGAAATTTATAATCCGGGAAAACAGTCATTTCAATTATATCCCTCACCCAGCCGACGAAGTCCACCCCCTTAACCGGTTCAACTACTATCGAAGCGGGTGCGCCGGTATATTCCAGTCTATATTCCAGCCGGCTAACCCAATTCACCCTGAAACCGTCCTGGATGTAATAATCATCCTCATCACTTTTAACTTGTCCCGCCCATTTTTCGGCAAACCGGCGGATGTTTTCAGCATCGTGCGCTTTCCGCCCCGGACTTTTACTCTCGTGATGCATCACCACGCATCGAGGATTATATCGAATTTTTTTTACCATTGTACCCAGGGTTATACACAAATCGATATCTTCCCTGCCATTCATATATTTTTCATCGAACCCGCTTGCGCTGATGAAATCGTCCCTCTTCACCAGCATACAAGCTCCGGTCACCGCCTGGAAATCCCGTCCCCGGTTGACATAGACCGCTTCGCCCGGCTGACCGGCATATATATGATATGCGATTCCATCTATCTTATCGAACACCACCCCGGCGTGTTGAACGGTTCCATCGGGGTAAAGGAGCTTGCCTCCCACCGCCGCAACTTCCGGTTCAGTCGCGCTCTTCACCAATTCGGTCAGCCAGCCTTCCTTGACTTCGGTATCATTATTTAGAAAGACCAGATAATATCCCTTTGCCTCTTTCGCCCCTATGTTGCATGCTTTGGCGAACCCGAGATTTTCCTGATTGTAAATGACCTGCGCCCGCCGTTCAAGCGATTTTAAATATTCTACCGTCCCATCAATCGACCCGTTATCCACTATGGTGATTCGATAATTCGGAAAGTGTGTGTTCTCAAAGATGGAATCGATACACTTCTTAGTATATCCGACATTATTATGTGCGGGGATGATTACATCGCACCATATTTCCTTCAGGGTGCAGTCAGCGCCCGACCATTCGGCTCGAAATCCGTCCTCCGCCAGGAATGAATCCTCATCGGGGTTGATTTTATCAAACCATTTTTGTTGGAAGAGGGCGGCGTTTTGAGCGTCATCCGCCCCCCTGCCGGGAGTGGCGCTGGTATGGTGAATCACTTCGCATTTCGGGGTATAATATATTTCCCCGTTCAATTCCCCTAATTTCAAGCACAAATCCACATCTTCAAACCCGTTCAGATACATTTCATCGAATCCGCCAGCGTCTTGGAAAGCCCACCGTTTCACCAGCATGCAAGCGCCGGTTACCGCCTTGATTTTCCTTTCTCTATTGACCAAACGATGATTCCCCGGCAGTCCCCGATAAATATGGTAGGCTATCCGGTCCACCTTATCGAAGATTAGTCCCGCATGTTGTATTTTTTCATTCGGGAACAGCAGTTTCCCTCCGCAGGCGACCGCACCGGGATGCCTTCCCATACATTCAATTAGCGAATTCAGCCATCCCCGTCTCACTTCGGTATCGTTATTCAGGAAGCACAACAGTTCCCCTTCAGCTTCGCGCGCACCCCAGTTATTCGCTTTTGCGAAACCCAGGTTCTTTTCCGAGCGGAGGGTGATTACTGTTCCTTCCAGCGCTTTGAAAATCTCCGGGGTTTGATCGGTGGAAGCGTTATCCACCATAACCAATTCCCAATTGCGGTATTCGGTATTCCGGCTCAAGGCTTCCAGGCATTTCAGCGTCAAATCCGCCCGGTTATGCACCGCTATTATGATTGATACTTTTTGCAATTTCTGTTGAATTTATGCCAGACGAATTAACATTTATGGAAATTTTCAGGTAAGGGCGTTCAATTGAACGCCCCTACGATACTTCGTGGTTAATCATATTCCTTCATTACATTACCAACAATTCTCGCAAATCGGTTATTTCAAAATCCGCCCGGAATTCTGGCGTCAATTCAGCCGCTCTGCCGTCATTCCAATCGTCTTTCAGCATTATAGTCTTATATCCAGCTTTCCTAGCGCCGATGAAATCTTTTTCCGGATTATCGCCGATATAGTAAAATTCCCCTTCCCGTCCTAAATACTGCTTCATTACCTGGAAGGGAACCGGGTCAGGCTTCCGCTTGTCGTATCCCATAACTTCAGTATATACGACCGCATCCACCAATTCACCTAGACCCAGCGCTTCGACCTTATTCATTTGCGCCGACAATACGCCGTCGGTCAGGATACCCAATTTGCACCCTCGCTTTCTCAATTCCAATAGAGTATCCTTCACCTCAACGCTCAATTCCAGCGTCGGCTTATGGGTTCGATAGCGGTAGAACAGATAGGGAAAAATCTCTTCGATTTCTTCTTCACTAATCCCCAATTCTTTCATTGAAAGCCGGAACACCTTACCCCTGCCCTGCTGGCGGTAACCTTTCATAAAGATGGAGAATACTCTTTCCGGGTCGATATCGAACCGTTCTCCCACCAGTTTTGCGCAGTGTTTGAGGGCGCTTTTCACCCATTCGATTTCTCTGAAGAGGGTGTTATCGAGGTCGAAGACGAAGTTTTTCCGTTTCACTCTCATAACCCCTAAGCTTAATTGCTGACTTATTAGTGAATGCACTTTATAATTTTACAATCACTAAGTTCGATTGTTTTTGTCATGCTGAACGCAGTTAAGCATCTCCTCAATGTCAAGTGTGAGATTATTTTGTATTGATATTGAAGGTCATAATACATAAAATATCACTACTGTCTCGAAGATTTTCTGAAA
>JABMRZ010000295.1 GCA_013202315.1 Candidatus Tariuqbacter arcticus
CTATAAAGCGGACGCGCCGAGAATCCTCTTGTGTTACGGAACCGATTCCGGACAAGCCGGAATGACGATAAAAGGGTTATTAGTTTAAATCAAAGGTTACCCACACAAAACAGCGAAGAGCCTTAAATTTTATGCAATGTAAAATAAACATCTCCGAAAAAATCTCTACGAAAGCGGGAATGACAACATAGGACGCGATTTTCAAATCGCTATAGCTTACAAATCATTACTTGATACTTGGCGCTTGATACTAAAAGGAAAGGAATATGGAAATAGAATTATCCACCATTGAAGAAGCTATTGACGCATTCCGCCGGGGAGAAATACTCATTGTGGTCGACGATGAAGACCGGGAGAATGAAGGCGATTTCATCACTGCCGGCGAACTAATCACCCCGGATAAAGTCAATTTCCTCGCCAAATACGGCCGGGGGATGATTTGCGTTCCCATAACTACCGTTCGGGCGGAAGAGTTGGATTTTGAAATGATGGTCGGTAAAAACACTGCATTGCACGGGACCGCTTTCACCATTTCGGTCGACCTTATCAAAGGCACCAGCACGGGAATTTCCGCTTACGACCGGGCTTTAACTATAAAGGAAATATGCGATCCGCGCAGCGAGCCGGACGATTTCGCCCGTCCGGGTCACATTTTTCCTTTGCTTGCGGCAAAAGGCGGTGTCTTGAAGCGCGCTGGTCATACGGAAGCCGTGGTCGATATCGCTCGCTTAGCCGGTCTCTTCCCTTCCGGCGTCCTTTGTGAAATAATGGATGATGACGGTTCTATGGCGCGTATGCCAAGGTTGAAGGAAATCGCTGGGAAATTCAACTTGAAAATCATCACTATCCGCGATTTAATCGCCTTCCGCCAGATGAAGGAGAAATTGGTGGAACGCGCCGCCGAAGTATGGTTTCCCACTAAATATGGCGAATTTAAACTTATTTACTATACCAGCGAGCTGTCGAAATACGATAATATCGCTTTAGTCAAAGGGGATATCGCAACTGGTGAACCGGCGCTGGTAAGAGTGCATTCCGAATGCCTCACCGGTGATGTTTTCGGCAGTATGAGATGCGATTGCGGCGATCAATTCCATTCCGCTATGGAAATGATACAGCGGGAAGGGCGAGGCGCTTTACTGTATATGCGCCAGGAGGGCAGGGGAATTGGTTTAAAGAACAAAATCCAGGCTTACCACCTGCAGGATGTTGGTTACGACACCGTGGAAGCCAATCAAAAATTGGGCTTCAAACCCGACCTGCGGGATTACGGTTTGGGCGCTCAGATATTATATGACCTGGGTATAAGAAAGATACGGCTGCTGACTAACAACCCCAAGAAAGTGATAGGATTGTCCGGCTTCGGCTTGGAGATAGTGGAACGAGTTCCCATTGAAATCCCCCCTAATGAAGTGAATGAAAAATATCTCAAGACTAAACGGGATAAGATGGGGCATTTGATTATGAATGGTAGTGGAAATATTGCGGAACAATAAAACTATCTGGGAATGAAATGTTGACAAAACTTATTATAAGAAATTTCAAGCGCTTTGATAATGTCGAGATAGAACTCGGTAATCCGGTGGTTTTCGTTGGTCCTAATAACTATGGAAAAACTACTGCCTTGCAAGCGTTATCTTTGTGGGATATAGGTTTGAGAAAATGGTTGGAGAAGCGGAAAAATGTGACCGCCCCAGAGAGACGACCGGGTGTTACAATCAACAGGCGCGATTTAGTGGTTATACCTATTCCCAGCGCTACTCAAATATGGAAAGATCTGCGTGTACGGGAAGTCTATGTTAAAGATAAAAAACAGTTTATTGAAAACATAAGAATTGATATAATAGTCGAGGGGGTTACCAAAGATAAATTCTGGGAATGCGGATTGGAATTTGATTACGCAAACGAAGAAGCACTCTATTGCAGACCATTAAGGATAAGCAAAGACGGCAATCATATCATAAGAATGAAAATCCCGGAAGAAGTATATGAATTAAAAGTCGCATTTTTACCACCGATGTCGGGGCTCTCGTCAAACGAAATTATACTAAAACACGGCGCAATAAGTGTTAGAATCGGTGAAGGCAGAACAGCAGAAGTCCTCAGGAATTTGTGTTATGAGATTTCTCAAAATGAAAAGATATGGCAGGATCTTGTCGGAAATATACATTCACTATTTGGGGTTAGACTTAATAAACCCGAGTTCATTATCGAAAGAGGCGAATTGATTATGTCCTATTCCGATCTTTCGGGTGCGAAATTGGATATATCCGCCGCCGGACGGGGACTGCATCAGACTTTATTACTGCTTTCATATATTTATGCGAATCCCAATTCAATTCTTTTATTGGACGAACCCGATGCGCATTTGGAAATATTAAGGCAAAGGCAGACTTACCATTTAATATCGGAAATCGCCAAGAAGAATAATAACCAATTGATAATAGCCAGTCATTCAGAAATCCTGCTTAATGAAGCGGCTGAAAAAGATGTTCTAATCGCCTTCTTGGAAAAACCCTATAGAGTCGATGATCGAGGCTCGCAGATAAAGAAATCGCTGACGACCATAAATTGGGAAGACTATCATCTCGCAAAACAAATGGGATGGGCGCTTTATTTGGAAGGTTCGACAGATTTGGCGATTCTGAAGTCCTTCGCTGAAATACTTGATCATAAAGCGAAAAAATATCTTGAAGCGCCTTTCGTCAAATATGTTGGAAATCATCCTAAAGATTGCGAAGAGCATTTTTACGGAGTGAAAGAAGGGTATGATAAATTAAAGGGAATAGCGATTTTCGATAGATTGGACAGGGAACTTGATAAACGCGAAGACCTAATTATGTGTTGTTGGAAACGAAAAGAAATCGAAAGCTACTTGTGTTCAAGTGAAACCTTGATCGCATACGCAAGGTCTGAAACTATCGAAGGAGATTTGATTAATTATCCTCTTTTCAGTAAAAATGAAAGAGATAAAAGAGTCGGTATAATGATGAGTCTTATTGATGAATTTGAAAAGGCGTTCAAGACTATCGGAAAAGGCGACCCTTTCTCCCCAGATTTAAAAGTGAGTGATGAATTCCTTAATCCTTTATTTAAAAGATATTTTGAAGAACTTGAACTACCCAATATGATGAGAAAGACCAATTTTCACATATTGGCAAAATATGTTCCGGTTAGTTTAATCGATGAAGAAATTATTGAAAAGCTTGATAGAATAGCTGAAACAGCGGAAAAAGCTGAATCTATAATGAAAAATTTCTGAGGAAATATGACTAAAACACACAGCGGTTTAATGGACGCCGCCGGAAAAAAATTCGGCATCGTGATTTCCCGCTTCAACGAATTCATCACCGGGAAGCTGCTCGAAGGGGCGCTCGACTGCCTGCTGCGGCACGGCTGTTCCGAAGATGACATTGAAATCTTCCGGGTGCCGGGCTCATTTGAAATCCCTTCAACCGCCGGGAAATTAGTTTCAGCCGGTAAATTCGATGCAGTCATCTGTTTAGGCGCATTGATACGCGGTTCAACCCCGCATTTTGATTACTTATCGGCGGAAGTCACCAAGGGGGTGGCTCAATTGTCTCTGCTGGGCAAGGTCCCGGTAATCTTCGGCGTAGTTATCGCCGACACCATCGAACAGGCTATTGAACGCGCGGGCACCAAAGCCGGCAACAAAGGAAAAGACGCCGCCGAAAACGCCATCGAAATGGTCAACCTATGGAAGGAGCTGTAGCCTATGAATAGGAGGGAATCCCTGCTGCTCACTGCGCTTATAATCGCCCTTCTGAACATCGCATCAGCGCAGGAATCGTGGTTGAGCTACACCTCTATGAACCGATCCCGCGATATTGAATACTATGACGGGGCCATTTGGGCTGCGACCGAAGGGGGCATTTTCAGCTTCAGCCTTCAAGATTCAATTTTTCACCTCATCACCCGCGCAGACGGCATTCAAGGCAAAGACGCCTATTGTATGGTGATAGATTCCACCGGCAAAGTCTGGAGCGCCGGTATAGAAGCGATAATCAACATCTATAATGTCGAAGACGGCTCCATTTACTGCATTACATCGATTGAAGACGATGCGCAATTCATAAACGACCTCGCTGTAACCGGCAATACTGTTTTCGCCGCGGCTGACAACGGTGTTTATGAGATATATTACGATGAACAATTCAATGAATATTTCATCAAAGGCGGCTACCACCAATTTGGCAATTTTCAAGTCGGTGAAGAGACGAAGGCGGTTTTCGTCCACGATGGATATTTATGGGTCGGTTCGACCAGCGGCGCGGCGCGGATTGAACTCTCGGTGGAGAATAAACAGCCCGCCGCAAACTGGCAAACTTTCACCACCGACGACGGACTGCCGAATTTGCCGGTCGTGGGTTTTGCCGCTGTCGGAGACACTCTATACGCCGCCTGCAGGCACAGCGGTATAGCCCGCTTCAACGGCGATGGCTTCAACCCCATCACCGCCGGAATGGAGACTTGGGAAATCCGTGCATTGGAAGATACCATCTATGTTGCCTGTAACCTCGGAATTAGAAGACTGGTCGACGATGAATGGCAGAACATCGGCGAAGGAATCAGCACTTGCCTGACCGTCATCAAAACACCCGAAGGAACTTTATGGGCGGGTCAGGAACATAAAAAAGATGTAAGAGGCGGGCTTCTGGTCTATGAAGCCAGTCAGTGGAACATATTTTATACCAACACCCCTGCAGGCAAGTATATATCGGGTTTATTGGTAGATTCGCAGGGAGATTTATGGTGCGGAGGCACCGCCAGTAAAGGGAAGGGGGTCTATGTATTCGACGGCATCGATTGGGTCAACTATACCGCCCAAGACAGCGCTTACGATATCTATTTTTACAACAGGCCTCAAGGTGAAGGCGACGGTCCCCATACTTTCCTGGAATATCCCAATGGCGAAGTATGGGTCGGTTCCTTCGGGAGCGGGATAGCGGTGTTTCTGCCCGATGGGGAACAGATATATTTCGCCGCTTCCGACAGTTTGTCCTATGGTAATGTCGCGAGGGTCTACGGAACCGCGAACAGCCCCAACTTCCCCGTTATCGGCGAAATGGTGCTCGATTCCGAAAATAACATCTGGATAATTAACCGGGAATCCAGCGCAAATAAACCCCTTCTGATGGTTCCCTACGATTTTATGGTCGAACACAGTCCCACTATCGCCTGGCTGGAATTCACCATTGCAGATATCGGGGCGGAGGATACTTATTTCGATTACTTGGCGATCGACGCACAGGGCAGGTTGTGGATGGGCGGGCAGTCCAATCCTGCAACCGGCGTTAGATGCTTCGATTTCAACGGCACGCCTAATGATAAAGCCGATGATATTAAGGTGGGCGCTTTCACCTATAATAACAACGGATTATTGAATGACGCCATCCGAGGGTTAACCATCGATAATGATAACCGCCTATGGGTGGTCTCCAGCGGCGGAGCAAACTATTTCGACATTCCCGATGTTCTGACCTCATCATCGGGTTACCAATTCGAGGTGAATTACGACTTATATGGTAAGAATATCAACTGTATAGCGGTTGATCCTATGAACAATAAATGGTTCGGCGCCGAAGAAGAAGGGGTCATTGTCTTGGGAGCTGACAATTACACCATTCTCCATGTATATACCGAAGAAACCCATCCCCTGCTCGACAATAAAATCATGGCTATCACCTTCAATCCCGTAACCGGCGAGGCTTTCATCGCCACGCCGGAAGGATTATCGGTGGTGCAAACCCCATATCGCGAATTCACCGAAGAATTAGTGAAATTACAAATGGGGCCTGTTCCCTTCTATCCCGGCGAGGAACTTTTAACCTTCGGGGCGCAGAGCCTGGCTCTGGGAGCTTCGGTCAGGATTTATACTCATACCGGACTGTTAGTTAGGAAATTATCGCTCAATGAAGCTTCGCTTGGCTGGGATGGAGCCGATTCCGAGGGGCAGTTGGTGGGGAGCGGTGTATATTTTGTGCTGGTGGTCGGTTCCGATGGTGAATCGCTGTTGGGCAAACTTCCGGTCATCAGGCGGTAGTTGGGCTGTAGGATGTGGGCTATAGGCTGTAGGCTATGGGCTGTGGGATGTGGGCTGTGGGCTGTAGGCTATGGGCTGTGGGCTATAGGCTGTAGGCTGTAGGCTGTGGGCTGTGGGCTATGTGTATTGACACATTAGATTAGTAAGGGCGTTTAATTAAACGCCCCTACCGAGAACATCTTTGCTTGAGCATAGTTGATACTCCGTAGTCGACAGCCGGTGTGCAATTACTAATGGATTCACGGTTTACGGTTCACGGTTTACACTTTCATACTTTCATACTCTCACACTTTTATACTTTCACACTTTCACACTCAATGCTTAAGACATTGAAAGTAAAAAACTTCGCATTAATACGCGAAGCGGAGATTGAATTCGCTCCCGGTTTGAACCTAATCACCGGCGAAACCGGTGCGGGGAAGTCTCTACTCATCGGGGCTTTAGGAGCGGTTTTAGGCGACAAGATTCCCCCCGATTCGCTCCGCACCGGCGCGGATAAGTGTATAATTGAAGGCGAATTCGGACTTTCGCCCGATTCCCCCCTCTTGGGCTTGTTGGAAGACGATTCAAATCCAAGCAACACCTTGATTATCCGCCGCGAAATTCATAGAAGCGGCAGAAGCAGGAGTTTCATCAACGATTCACCCGCTTCATTCAGGAAATTAGCTGAAATAGGTTCAATATTAGTCGAACTTTGCGGCCAACACGAACACCAAACCCTGCTCAAAACTGAGAACCACCTGGAATATCTCGATAGGTACGCCGGTCTGATGCCGAAGCGTTCGGAAGTCGCCGACCTCTATTCCCAATACCGCACCCTAACCGCAAAATTGAACCGCCTTAAACGGGAACAACAAAAACAACTCACACGCCATGATAGGATAGCCTTTGAAATCCGTGAAATCGAAGCTGTCAATCCCCAACCCGGTGAATATGAAAAGCTGCAAAATGAGGAGAAAACTCTCCAGCACGGCGAATCGATACTGCAATTCTGTCTTCAAGCCGAACGGGACTTGAACACCAAGCCCGAATCGGTATTGGATACCCTTTCGGGACTGCTGAAGGAACTCGATACCGTCTCAGCCTTCGCAAGTGAATTGAAGTCTATCCAGGATGACTTGCAGACCGCATTCGCATCGTTGGAAGAGGCGGCGCGCTCCGCGGTCAGTTTCCGCACCAAATTCGATTTCAGTCCTGACAGGCTGGAAAATATCCGCGAACGATTGACCGAACTTTCGCGCTTGAAGAGGAAATACGGCGGCTCCATCGAAGCCGTCTTGGCGCAACTCGCTTCTCTGAAGTCTGAATCTCAATCGTTCACCAGTCTGGAAGCTGAAATTGACCGTGTGGACAGACAATTGGACGAATTTCATCAGTTATTGATAGAGAAGTCGAAGGAATTATCCCGGCTTCGCGCCGAAGCCGCCCCCCGCCTCAAGCGGGATATGGAAACCGCAATGAGCGGACTCGGCTTCAGTTACGCCGATTTTGATGCGCGATTGGATAAAACCGCTGGCGATGACGCCGAAATTGACGGTCAATCGCTTCAGCTTCAGCCCTCCGGTATCGACCATTGCGAAATCTTCATTTCCACCAATCCCGGCGAACCGCCTCTCCCGCTGAAAGACATCGCTTCCGGGGGAGAAATATCGCGTATTATGTTGGCGCTGAAAGCGGTCATCGCCGGGCGGGACAAGCCGGGAACTTTGATATTCGATGAAATCGACATTGGCATCTCCGGGAAAATCGCCCGCAAAGTAGGCTTGAAATTGCTCGATGCCAGCAGCGCGCAGCAGGTATTGGTCATCACTCACCTTCCGCAAATCGCCAGCCTCCCCGCCCGGCATTTCTCCGCCGTCAAAATTGAAGCCGACGGGCGGGCGGTCAGCCGCTTCATTCAATTGGACGATGTTGACCGCGTCGGCGAAGTATCGAAGCTATTGACTACCGGCAAATCCAAGGGCAAAGTCGAAGAATACGCCCGAGAACTACTATCAGGTCAGGATATATAATATAGGGTTTAGCGGTTAGGGGTTAGGGGTAAGGGGATAGGCGCTAATTCCGGCGACATCGAAAAAAAATGTCGATATGACAATATTAAAA
>JABMRZ010000296.1 GCA_013202315.1 Candidatus Tariuqbacter arcticus
TCACTTGAATTCTATTTCAAATTTCGCAACATTTTTGTTCTATTAAATAATCTCAATTTTCGTCGTTCTGGCAAGCGAGGCGCGTCCAGAATCGGCACATAAATATTCGTGCCAGCCGATTCCGGACAAGCCGGAATGACAGTATTTTGGGAGTTACTTGCAAATTGAAAATCCATATCAACGATTAACTGACACTACCACAAAATAGTACTAAGTATTTAATAAAATTCAGAATAACAGCTAATCCGGGATTATAAGATGGACGAACAGATAGTCGATACCATACTTGAAAGGCATAATGAGCAGCCCAGCGCCCTCATCGGCATCCTGCTGGATGTGCAGGAGGAATTTCATTATCTGCCCAAAGAAGCGCTCACCACCATCACCGACAGGCTGAATATCCCTCTTAGTCGGGCTTACTGCCTGGCTACCTTCTTCAAAGCATTTAGTTTAGTGCCCAGGGGCAAGCATATTATCAGAGTGTGCATGGGGACAGCATGTCATGTTCGGGGAGGCCTTAAAATTCTTGAAAAACTCGAACGGGATTTAAAGGTTAAAACCGGTGGAACGACCGAAGACCTCCAGTTCAGTCTGGATGCGGTCAATTGCCTCGGCTGCTGCGGGTTGGCGCCGGTGGTTACCGCGGATGATGATATATATGGTAAGGTAGCTTCGACTAAAACCCCAAAAATCCTGAAAAAATACTCTAAATAACATTGGTGGATTTTAAAATGCCCAAGTTGAAAATTGAAGACCTGCAGAAGATAAGCGATAAAGTCAGGCGGACAACCCTGCTCCGAGAAGGTGCCGGCAGGGCAAAAGTCACCGTTCATATGGGCACCTGCGGCATCTCCGCCGGCGCTCGGAAAATCCTGGACGCTCTGCTTAAGATAATCGAGGAGAAAGACGTCAAGGATATCATCCTGGTAACCTCCGGATGCGCCGGGCTCTGCAGCCGCGAACCTATGGTCACGGTGGAATTGAAGGACGAAACCCCGGTGAAATATGTCGATTTGACCGAAGATAAAATCCGCAAGATATTCACCGATCATGTATTGGAAGGGCATATCGTCACCGATTACGCCCTGGCGATAGGGAGCGAGAGGACCCGCTGAATCAAATTTTGCGCTGAATCGAATGTCCGTTACCGATAATAAATCGCTTCATCTGCATTCAGGTGGCGACACCTGTTCGTAAAAATGAATATATGATGAATAACCGATTAATAGACTAAAAGGAGGTTCAGGAATTGAAACCCTACCGAGCGAATTTAATGCTGTGTGCCGGTACGGGATGCGTATCCAACCACTCTTTTTTAGTTAGAGAAGCGCTGGAGAAGGAGATTAAAAAGAGGGGTTTGGAGAACGAAATCCAGGTGGTAATCACGGGGTGCGACGGCTTCTGCGCCGAAGGCCCATTATTAATCGTCCAGCCGGAAAATATATTTTATTGCCGTTTGACCGAGAAAGATGTTCCTTTACTGGTCGAGGAACACTTCATTAAAGGCAGGCCGGTAAAGAAGCTAATGTATACTCCCCCGGACGCTAAAGCCCCGGTCCCCAAGATGAACGACATCGGTTTCTTCAAGGGACAGATGTTGGTCGCCCTCCGCAACCGCGGGTTGATAGACCCGGAGAACATCGATGAAGCCATAGCCAGGGACGCTTACAAGGCGATAGCCAAGGTATTGACTTCGATGTCACCGGAGGAAGTCATTCAGGAAATAAAGGACTCCGGCTTGCGCGGAAGGGGCGGCGGCGGTTTCCCCACCGGAATCAAGTGGGAATCTTGCCGAAACGCCGAAGGGGAACCCAAATATGTCATCTGCAATGCCGATGAAGGTGACCCCGGGGCATTTATGGACCGCAATATCATCGAATCCGACCCTCATTCAGTCCTCGAAGGGATGGTAATCGGCGCTTACGCCATCGGGGTAAGTGAAGGCTATGTCTACATAAGACACGAATATCCCCTGGCGCGCGATAGACTGCACATCGCCATTGATCAGGCGAGGGATTACGGTCTGCTGGGGAAGAATATCTTTGACACTGGTTTTAATTTTGACATTGAAATTGTCAGGGGCGCCGGCGCTTTCGTCTGCGGTGAGTCCACTGCGCTGATGGCCTCTATCGAAGGGCGAGTTGGGGAGCCGAGGGCTAAATATGTGCATACCGTCGAACATGGTTTGTGGAACCTCCCCACCTGCCTGAATAATGTCGAAACCTGGGCGAATGTGCCGGGCATTATCAACAGAGGAGCCGAATGGTTCGCCTCCATCGGAACCGGAGATATCAGCGAAAGCCCCTGGGGCGGAAGCAAAGGCACCAAGGTGTTCTCCTTGACCGGGAAGGTATATAATACCGGATTGGTGGAAGTGCCGATGGGAATAACCCTCCGCGATATAGTGTTCGAGGTCGGCGGCGGTATTCCGGATGGCAAGGAATTCAAGTCGGTGCAGACCGGCGGACCTTCAGGTGGATTTCTACCAGCCGACCTTTTGGATTTGCAGGTGGATTTTGAACAGTTGACCGAGGCGGGATCGATGATGGGTTCCGGCGGGATGGTAGTTATGGATGAGGATAACTGCATGGTCGATATGGCAAGGTATTTCCTTGCTTTTACCCAGGGTGAATCCTGCGGAAAATGCACACCGTGCCGTGACGGGGTCAAAGCGATGTTGGAAATCCTCATCCGCATAACCGAGGGTAAGGGCGTAGAGGAAGACCTGGACTTGTTGGAGGAGTTGTCTCATTTTGTCATTGACAGTTCCTTATGTGCGCTGGGCGGATCAGCTCCCAATCCGGTTCTGACCTCGCTGAAATATTTCCGGGAGGAATATGAGGCTCACATCCGGGATAAAAAGTGCCCCGCCCGCGCCTGTCGACAATTAAATGTCTACACTATCGACCCGGAAATATGCGTCAGCAAAGGACATGGATGCGGCGTCTGCCGACGGGAATGCCCGGATAACGCCATCACCGGCGAAAAAAATAAAACCCACTTCATTAACCAGGACGCCTGTGAAAAATGCGGAGTATGTTTCGATGTCTGCAAGTTCGACGCAATTCAGATTACTTAAGGAGAATATATGATTACCGTTACCATTGACGGCCAGAAAACTGAGGTGGAAAAGGAAACAACTATCCTTAAAGCGGCAGATAAATTAGGCATAAAAATTCCCACCCTCTGCTATAATGAGTTAATAGAGCCTTATGCCGCTTGCAGGCTCTGTATTGTTGAGGTGATACGGGGAAAGCGTTCCCGCTTAGTCACCGCATGCAACTATCCACTGCGGCAGCCGGTTGAAGTTCGGACGAATAGCGAGAGGGTGATGAAGCTACGCAGGATGAATCTTGAATTATTGATGGCAAGGGCGCCGGCTGCCAAGATAGTCCGGGAGTTAGCCGCTGAAATGGGCATCGAAAAGACCCGCTTCACCATCGATAATCCGGAAGAAACCTGCATCCTCTGCGGTTTGTGCGTCCAGGTTTGTGAGAATCTGGTGGGTACGGGGGCCATTAGTTTCACCGACAGGGGCCCGGATCGAAAGGTCGCCACGCCGTATGATGTTACCTCGGATGCCTGTATTCTTTGCGGAGCCTGCGCTCACTTCTGTCCCACCGGGCATATCCAAATGACGGATATCGAGGAGCGCATACTTCATTCGGAGCTCACTCTCGGACCCAACACTGCAATTTCAATTCCGTTCCGCCAGGCGATTCCCAACGCTCCCCGGATTAATCCCGATTACTGCATCCATATGAAAACCGGCGGATGTGAAATTTGCTCTCAAGTCTGCCCCAAGGAATGCATTAATTACGATGACAAGGATGAATTCGAGGAGATTGAAGTAAGCGCGGTGATCGTGGCGACCGGATTTCAGGATTTCGATCCCGCCCCTATGAAGCAGTTCGGATACGGCAAGTATGCTAATGTTCTCAGCGCGGGGGAATTTGAGCAGATGAACAACGCCGCCAGCCCAACCAGCGGACGAATCGTGCTGGAAAACGGTGAAGAACCCCGCTCAATCGCCATCCTCCACTGTATCGGCAGCCGCGATGATAATTACCATAAATATTGCAGCCGCGTCTGCTGTATGTATGCCCTGAAGTTCGCTCACCTGGTCAAGGAAAAGACCGAGGCAGAAGTCTACCAGCTTTACATCGATATGCGCGCTTTCGGTAAAGGGTATGAGGAATTCTACCAGCGTCTGCTAAGCGAAGGTGTGCATGTCATTCGCGGAAAAGGCGCCGAAATAATCCCCGCCCCGCCCGATGAATCCAGCGAAGGAAATCTGCTGGTGCATTGCGAAGATACCCTGATAAGCAAGTTCCGAGAAATTCCCGTGGATATGGTAATCCTTTGCACCGCACTCGAAGCGAGGAAAGATGCCCCGGAACTGGCGCGGAAGCTCAATATTTCCACCGGAGCTGACGGATGGTATATCGAAGCTCATCCCAAACTTGCTCCGGTATCCACAACTACCGACGGTATATACCTTGCGGGCGCATGTCAGGGACCGAAGGATATCCCCGATTCTGTCGCGCAGGGCGCCGCCGCCGCCGGCCATGTAATCAAAATATTGAATCAGGGCGAACTACTGATGGACGCCGCTTATGCTGTCATTCAGGAGGAATACTGCAGCGGCTGCAAGATGTGCAATGGATTGTGCCCTTATACCGCCATTAGTTTCGACGAAGAGAAGAAAGTCAGCGTTATCAATGCCGCGTTATGCAAAGCCTGCGGCACCTGCGTTGCCGCCTGCCCCAGCGGCGCCATTGTCGCAAGACACTTTACCGACGAACAAATTTACGCTCAAATCGAAGGGATATTAGTATGAGTTTTGAACCTAAAATTCTTGGTCTTCTTTGCAATTGGTGCAGTTATACCGGAGCCGACTTGGCGGGAACTGCCCGGATGAAATATCCGCCCAATATGAGGAGCGTGCGGGTGATGTGTAGCGGGCGGGTGGACCCCGGCTTCATCCTCGAAGCGTTTCGTTCCGGGGCTGACGGTGTGTTAATCTGCGGGTGTCATCCCGGCGACTGCCATTATGTAGAGGGGAATTATAAGTGTATGCGCCGCATTCCCTTGACGCAAATGCTCCTTAAGGGGATGGGTATCGATCCCAAACGATTAAGGCTGGAATGGGTGTCGGCTTCCGAAGGAGCGCGCTTTATGGAAATTGTCACCGAATTCACCGAGCAGATCCGGGAATTGGGACCGTTGGAACTCCAAGATTGGGAATTTATTCCTGAGGAGCTGGAAACTGTCGAGATTAGCGAACCTCATAAGGAAAGTTAATTATAGCATATTCATATAAGAGGTAACTTTGTGAAACCGAAGCTTGCAATATATTGGGCCGCCTCCTGCGGCGGCTGTGATATCGCCATCCTCGACATTGAGGACAAAATCCTAAATGTCGCTGAATTTTTTGATTTGGCGTTATGGCCTTGCGCCGCCGATTTTAAGTATAAAGATGTGGAAGCGATGCCGGATAAGTCCATCACCTTGACCCTCTTCAACGGCGCAATTCGCAACAGCGAAAATTACGAGCTCGCCTGTCTGCTTCGTGAGAAATCGGTAGTCTTATGCGCTTTCGGAAGCTGCGCGGCGGAGGGATGCATACCGGGCTTAGCCAACTTTACCACCAAAGAGGCTATCTGCGATTACGCCTATATCCAATCCCCTTCCACCGTTAACCCGGAAGGAATCATCCCCCAGCCGGTAACAAAAGTCCCGGAGGGCGAGATCACCATTCCGGTGATGTGGAACACGGTGCGCTCGCTTCCGCAGGTGGTCGATGTGGACTATATTGTTCCCGGCTGTCCCCCTCAATCCGACCAGATTGCCGATGTGGTGCTGACAGTGATAGACATATTGAAAAACGGCAAGCCTTTACCCCCCAAAGGGACGGTGCTGGGCGCTACGGACAAGAGTTGCTGCGATGAGTGCACACGCGAACGCGATGTAAAGAAGATAAAGAAGTTCATTCGTCCCTTCGAAATTATTACCGATCCTGACCTTTGCCTGATGGAACAGGGCATTGTTTGCTGCGGACCGGCTACCAGGGCGGGCTGCGGTGCGAAATGCGTTTCCGCCGGAGTTCCCTGCCGAGGCTGCTACGGCAAGCCCATAAATATCCGCGACCAAGGTGCGAAGATGGTTTCCGCCATCGCCAGCGTCATCGATTCCACCGATCCCGAAGAAATCGAAAGAATAATCGCCACCATTCCCGATCCGGTCGGCACCTTTTACCGCTTCAGTCTGCCGGATTCTATGCTGAGGAGAGCGCAAGTATGAAATCTATAGTGATAGACCCCATCACCCGTCTGGAAGGGCACGGCAAGATTCACCTGTTTGTGAACGACGACGGCTCGCTCGCTAACTGTTACTTTCAGATTCCCGAACTTCGCGGCTTCGAAAAATTCTGTCAAGGGCGCCCGGTGGAAGAGATGTGCCGCATCACCACCCGCATCTGCGGCGTATGTCCGGACGCTCATCATATGGCTTCGGCGAAGGCGGCTGACGCCGTTTATGGTGTTACCCCTCCTCCTGCGGCGATAAAGCTGCGCAAATTATTATATAATGGATTCTACGCCAGCGATCATACCACTCACTTTTTTGCTTTGGCGGGACCGGATTTCATTTGCGGGCCCGATGCGCCTCCGGCTGAGCGGAATATCCTCGGTGTAATCGCCAAGGTCGGCATCGATGCAGGGATGAAGGTAATCAATCAGCGCGCTCGAGGCCAGAGGGTCATTGAAATCATAGGCGGAAAGAAGGTCCATCCGGTTACCACCCTGCCCGGCGGTATGGCGAAGCGAATTTCCAAGGAAGAGCGCGATGAATTGATTAAAATCGGCGAGGAAATGGTGGAATTCGCCAAGTTCACCATTAAAATCTTCGATGATATCGTCCTCGGCAACAAAGCGTATGTTGACCTTATCCTATCCGATTCCTATGCCCATGAAACCTACAATATGGGACTGGTGGATGCAAACGGCAAGGTCAATTTCTATGAAGACGAAGTGCGCGTAGTAGGTCCCGATGGTAAGAAGCACGCTCAATACAAGCCGACCGAATACCTCGAATATGTCGCCGAACATGTCGAGCCCTACAGCTATCTCAAGTATCCCTATTTGAAGAAGATTGGCTGGAAGGGTTTTGTGGATGGAGTTGATTCCGGGGTGTTCAAAGCCACTCCGCTTTCCCGGCTGAATGTTTCCGATGGTATGGCGACACCGATGGCGCAGGAGCAATATGAGCGGTTCTATGAGACCCTCACCGGCGACTCCAGCGGCAAGACTCCCGTTCATGCCACTCTGGCTACCCATTGGGCGCGAATTATAGAATTAGTCTACTCCTGTGAAGCCACTCTCCAGTTTGCGAAGGATGATGAAATCACTTCCGACAAAATACACAATCCGCCTGAAGGCATTGTTGGTGAAGGCATTGGTATTGTAGAAGCGCCCCGCGGAACGCTGACTCACCACTACAAAACCGATGAAAACGGGATTATAACCAAGGCTAACCTGATTGTCGGCACCACTAACAACAACGCCCCCATCACTATGTCGGTCAAACGGGCGGCGGAAGGGTTGATTAAGAAGGGCGTTGAAATCACCCAAGGTATGCTCAACCGCATTGAGATGGCTTTCCGCGCTTACGACCCATGCTTCGGCTGCGCCACTCATTCGCTTCCCGGTCAAATGCCGATGGAACTGATCGTGCATGACGCGGAATCCGGGGAAGTCATTCAAAGAGCGCGGCATAATTGCTGAAGCCCCTGCTAATACTGTGTCTCGGCAACGAGATTATCAGCGATGACGGATTCGGTCCGGAAGTTGCCCGGCGGCTGATGGTGAACGATTACTTTTCAGAACAGGTGGAGGTTATCTTCGCGCCGGTCGCAGGATTCAAACTCCTCGACCTTCTCACCGGCAGAAAGAAAGTCCTGATTGTGGATACCATCCGCACCGGCGATGCTCCGCCGGGAACGCTCAACAACTTTTCCGCCGGCGCTTTCACACCCTCATATCATCTGACCACCAGTCATCAAATCAATCTCCCGACCGTATTAGAATTAGGGCGGATTTTGGGTGTCGATATGCCTGAAGTGGTCGATGTAGTCACGGTTGAAGCGGAGGATCTTGAAACATTGAGCGAAGAACTTTCGCCGTCAGTCCATCAAGCGGTGGACGGCGCTATAAGTCTCATCTAGGAATGGATATCACAAAATACGGTAGAGGAGTTGTAACATTATAGCTCTTTGAAAATGGCGGGCTTGGGGACAATCCCGCCTCCACACGAGTAGTAGGGCAACCGGGGAGTCGGGGTTGTCTCAACCCCGACA
>JABMRZ010000297.1 GCA_013202315.1 Candidatus Tariuqbacter arcticus
GACGGGAATGACAGCCCCCTAACCCCTACCCCCTAAACCCTATTTTCAAGGTAAAGTAAATTACAATGGTCTCTTCTTGAGACCTGAGACTCGAAACCCGAAACTCGCAACTCACAGCTATTTTCAGATTAAAAAATAAAAATATTGACTGAAAAAATAATATGGATAAATATAAAAAAAATAAGCTCCGAGCCGAAGGCATCAAGTTGTCCGATAACGGTGAACCGGAGAGTATATTAGACAAAATCCCCAACGAATTGCCGATAGTCTCCCTCCGGGATATCATCATTTTTCCTCATATGATTTTCCCCATATTAGCCGGCAGGCCAGCCACCCAGAAAGCCGTGGAACATTCCATTATGAATGAACGCTTAGTGATGCTGCTGGCTCAAAAAGATCCAGCCGAAGAACATCCCCAGGGAGAAGACCTATACCGGATGGGAGTAGTGGCGCGAGTGCTTCAGGTTCTAAGACTTCCCACCGGGCTGGTGAAAATACTGATTGAAGGGGTTGCCCGCGCTAAAGTGACACGGGTATACGCCGCCGATGATTTCCTCCATGCGGAAATATCCCTCATCGATGAAACTGAAGACCAGTCTCCCAAAATCAAAGCCGCCTTCCGCCGGGCGATAAACCTCTTCAAAGAATATGTGGTATTGAACAAGAATCTGCCGGACGAACTGATTCTGACTTTGGAAAATGTAATTGAACCCAATAGATTAGCCGATTTCATAGCTTCTCACATACCTTTGAATCTCGAAAAACGCCAGGAAATACTGGAAGAAATTAGCCCCTTCGACCGTCTAATACTGATTACTCGGACTTTGATTGACGAAGTCGAAATACTGAAAATCGAACAATCGCTCGACTCGCAGGTCAGGGAGAAAATCTCCCGTTCCCAGCGCAATTATTACCTGCAGGAACAAATCCGGGTCATCAGGAAAGAATTGGGTGAAGAAGCCGAGGACGATTATTCGGACATCCGGGAATATGATATCAAAATCCGCCGAGCTAAAATGCCCAAAGATGTCCGCAAAAAGGCAAAGGATGAACTGGAGAAAATGAAGCAGATGCCGGTTATGTCGCCTGAAGCTTCAGTCATAAGGGGGTATCTGGACTGGCTGATCGACATCCCCTGGCACAAAAGAACTAAGGATAATCTGGATATAAATTCCGCCGCAGAAATCCTCGATGAAGACCATTATGGATTGAGGAAACCCAAAGACCGCATATTGGAATACCTGGCGGTGATGAAGCTTTCCCAAAACTTGCGCGGTCAGATTATCTGTTTTGTGGGGCCTCCGGGTGTGGGGAAGACTTCATTGGGGCGTTCAATCGCCCGCGCTTTGGGACGGAAATTCGTCCGAGTATCCCTGGGCGGAATGCGCGATGAAGCCGAAATCAGAGGGCATCGGAGGACTTATATCGGTTCTCTGCCCGGAAGGATTATCCAGCAGATGAAACGGGCGGGGACGGTCAATCCCGTCTTCCTGCTGGACGAAGTGGATAAAATGGCGACGGATTTCCGCGGAGACCCCTCGTCAGCGCTGTTGGAAGCGCTCGACCCTGAACAGAATCACAGCTTCAGCGACCATTACCTGGAGGTGGATTACGACCTTTCACAAGTGCTGTTCATCACCACCGCCAATGTCAGATATAATATTCCCCCCGCGCTGTTAGACAGGATGGAAGTCATCGAACTCCCCGGCTATCTCCAGTACGAAAAGTATAAGATAGCCTGCGACTTCCTCATCCCCAAAAATCTGAAAGAACACGGTCTGGAAAACAAGCCCGTCAAATTCTCCGAAAACGCAATGTATAGTATAATAAGCGGCTACACCCGCGAAGCCGGAGTGCGTGAACTTGAAAGGTGCATCGCTCAAATCTGCCGCCGTGCCGCGAGGGATTTCGTTCAGCGCGGCGAACACCCTATAACCGTTAAGGTGAACAGCCTGGAGAAGTTTCTGGGCGTCCCCCGGTATATCGAAAAGGAAGTGGTCGCTGAATCGAGAGTGGGCACGGTGAATGCCCTCGCCTGGACTGCCGAAGGCGGGGATATTCTGCGGATTGAAGTGGTCTTGATGAAGGGAAAAGGGACACTGACGCTGACTGGAAATTTGGGCGAAGTGATGAAGGAATCGGCGAAAGCTTCCCTGTCGTATATTCGTTCCATCGGCGAAAGGTTCAAGCTGGAAGAGAAGGATTTCCTGCGCCGGGAAGTGCACATTCATATTCCTGAAGGCGCGGTGCCCAAGGATGGGCCTTCCGCGGGAGCGGCGATGACCTTGGCGATGTTGTCCGCTTTCACAGGGAAGGAAATCCCCGCGGATTACGGTTTCACCGGAGAAATTACTCTGCGGGGCGAAATCCTGCCCATTGGAGGGCTGCCGGAAAAATTAATGGCGGCGAACCGATTGGGGCTGAAGACGGTATTCATACCGCACAAGAATATGAAAGACTTAACCGAAATCCCCCCGCCGGTGTTGAAGCCTATGAATATTGTGATGGTGAAGAATTTCGATGAAGTTCTGGAGAGGGTGTATTAGATTCCTACAAATCCATTGTAAGAGTCCATCTCTTACATTTAGCGTAACAATTTGTAATTCTGGAAGATGAATCTGTTCTTTATCCTGAAAATAACCGGAACGCAAGTCCGCGAGCCGATTATTTTCATACTAAGCTGTGTGTTGATCGCGAAAGAGACCATCATATGATGGTTTCTCATTGATTCAACCCTCAATTAAAATCATTGTAAACCGGCGCTATTCAGGCGCTTATTGCAGTAACATGGACAAAAAATTATCGATATGATTATTCTATAATAAACGACATAAATCCTTGTCCTACTGTTGTAAGGGC